>JANPKR010000243.1:0-3204 GCA_031426175.1 Hydrogenophaga sp.
CCAGGGCTTCGGGCGTGATGCGCTCCTCGCGCGAAAGCCCCGAGCCGTTGTCCATCACCGGCATGGCGCTGCGGATGCCGAAGGTGCGCTTCCACCAGTTTTCAACCACCTCGCGCGAGCGCTCGAAACGCGCCGGCCGCAGGGGAATGAGGCCGCCGGGAGCCGCTGGCGACATCACCGGTTGTGGCGCCGGCGTCGGCACCAGCCGGCCCAGCGTGAGGTACACCTGCTGCGCCATCACGTTGTTGCTCCACTGGTTCACGTCCGTGATGATGTCCGACAGCGGCAGCGACGCCGCCTCATGCAACAGCGTGGCGCCTGGCGGGGTGAGGCCGGAGCGGGCGTGGCCGGTGATGGCGCCGCCGCTGGCGCGCCACAGGCCTTCCATGGCGCGCGCCGCGTAACTGGCAGGGTCTTGATAGGCCACGGGCCATTTGAGTTCGCCGCAGCTCTGCGGGTAACGGCCTTCAAAGCGGATGCTGTTCGCGTCGTCAAAGCGGGCCTGCAAGCCACCACGCCAGTCGCCGCAGCCAGTGCCCACGCGGGCCAGCGGCACCGTGGCGTCGATCGCGAGACCCGCCATGGGCGGCTCGCTGATCACGCGCGCCACGCCATTGGCGCCGTCGGGCTGGAAGGTGAGCACGACCGATTTGAAGTTGACCAGCAGCGCGTCGGGCGTGGTGTTGTAGGGGCGAAGCGATTCGCCATCAAACGCACCGGGGTCGGTGGGCGCGATCTCGAAAGCGCTGTGGTCGAGCACGATGTCGCCCAGCACCAGGCGCACGCCTTTGTTCTGCAGGGCGAAGAATGCGCTCTGGATGCGCTCGAGCACAAACTTCGGATCGCCATCGCCGCGCACATACAGGTTGCCGCGCAGCACACCCTGGTCGATCGTGCCGTCGGTGTAGAAGCGGGTGTTCCACGTGTAGTCGGCGCCCAGCAGGTCGATGGCGGCGTAGGTGGTCACCAGCTTCATCACCGAGGCCGGGTTCACCGGCACGCTGGCGCGAAAACGCAGCCGCTCCTCAGCCCGGTTGTCGACAGACACCACCAGCGCCGACAGGGCACTCGGCGGCACCTGAGCGCGCTTGAGCGCGGCCACCACGGTGGGGGGCAGAGCGCCGTATTCGCCGGGCAGCTGGGCGCAAGCGGGCAGTGCGACCACAGCGGTGGCCAGCAGAGCGAACAGGGATCGGGAGAAAGACATGCGTTTCATTATGAAACGGCACCGCTTCCAGAGCGGCATTGCCCTTCTTCAGTGGGCCGCAGAACGGACGACCGGCACGCTGGCCGATAATCCCGCGATGCCCTCCACACAGCCACCTCAGAAGCGCCTGCTGGCCATAGAAACCAGCACCGACGCGTTGTCGGTGGCGCTGGGCACGGGCGAACCTGGTGCGCCGCTGTGGCAACGCAGCGGCCCAGGCGGCGCGCTAGCGTCTGGCACGCTGCTGCCCATGGTGCGCAGCTTGCTCGATGAAGCCGGCTGGTCGCTGGACACGCTGGCCGCTGTGGTGTTCGGACGCGGCCCGGGCTCGTTCACCGGCCTGCGCACCGCCTGCTCGGTGGCGCAGGGCCTGGCTTACGGCGCCCAAGGCCTGGGTCGCTCCGGTGGTTTGCCGGTGCTGCCGGTGGACACGTTGCTGGCCCTGGCAGAAGAAGCCCGGCAGGCGCGGGTCGACGCCGGCGAGCCGCTGCCGGCCTTGATCGTGGCGCTGCTGGACGCCCGCATGGGTGAGGTGTACGTGGCGCCCTATGCCTGCCGCGCGGGCGGTCCGTCTGGGCTGACGCCGCTGGCACCACCCCGCCTGTGCACCTCCGCCAGCTTGCCGGCCTACCTGGAAGACCTGGCCCCGGGCGAACGCCTGCTCACCGGTAACGTGTTCGAGATGGAGGCACTGGCATCGCTGCCTGGTCAGCGCCACCCCGCCCTGCCCACAGCCGCAGCGCTGCTGCGTCTGGCACCGGGACTGATCGACTCGGGCCACTCGGTGGCCGCTCAGGACGCACTGCCTCTGTATGTGCGCGACAAGGTGGCGCAGACCACGGCGGAACGCGAAAGCATTCGCCTGGCCGCCGAGGCAGGCGCATGAACACGACCCCACCCGCCACTGCAGCGCCGAGGGCCGCCCTGCCCGCTTGGGCCAATGGTCTGTGGCCGGCGCCCACCGAACCGCAGGTGCGACCGAGCACACCTTCGCGGCCCGGACGCCTGATCGTGTTCGAGCCCATGCTCGAGTCCGACCTGGACGCGGTGCAGGCGGTGGAGTCGCAGGCCTACGCCCATCCCTGGTCGCGCCGGCATTTCCACGACTCACTCAAGGCCGGCTACCCGGCCATGCTGTTGCTGGCCCAGGCGCTGCCTGGCGAAGTGGCGCACCCCCCGCGTGCCGATGGCCGTGTGCTGCTCGGCTACCTGGTGGCCATGCCAGGCGTGGACGAAGTGCATCTGCTCAACATCACCGTGGCCACCGCCCACCAGCGCCAGGGCTGGGCGCGCTTCATGCTCGACGCGCTGGCTCTGTGGTCGCGCGGTCAGGGCGCGCAATGGCTGTGGCTGGAAGTGCGACAGAGCAACGCGCCCGCGCGCGCGCTGTACGAGCGCTGCGGTTTCGCCCAGGTGGGCTTGCGCAAGGGCTACTACCCGGCGGGCCACTTCCAGCGCGAAGACGCGGTGGTGATGAGCCTGAACCTGGTGGCGGCAGCAGCGGAGTCCAGGGCATGAACGACACGCCCGACACCTCCTTCGTGCCGGACCTCGATGCCCGCCAGCGCGCCATGCTGGCCGAGATGGGTGTGCGGGTGTGGGCGCCGAAACCTGCGCTGGCACAGACCAATGCCGTGGTGGCGCCAGCGCCCGCGCTGCCAGCGACCAGACCCGCCGCACCGGCGCCCGCAACGCGGACGGTCGATGTTCACGCAGCGGTGCCCGCGCCAACGCCACCCGCACCCGCCAGACCCGCCAACCCGGTCGCCACGCTCGACTGGCCCGCGCTGCGCGACGCCGTAGCCGCTTGCCAGGCCTGCGGGCTGTGCCGGGGCCGCACCAACACCGTTTTTGGTGTGGGCGACGAGCAGGCCGACTGGATGGTCGTGGGCGAAGCCCCGGGTGAGAACGAGGACCTGCAGGGCGAACCCTTCGTGGGTGCCGCCGGCCAGTTGCTCGACAACATGCTCAAGGCTGTGGGCCGCAGCCGCACCGGC
>JANPKR010000244.1:0-13516 GCA_031426175.1 Hydrogenophaga sp.
GGCCATCCAGAAAATCCTCGTTGTCGATGATTCAAAAACCGAACTCATGGTGCTGTCCGATCTGCTGAGTAAAAACGGCTACAGCGTGCGGACCGCTGAGAATGCGGACGAGGCCTTCCGTCGCCTGGGAGAGGAAAAGCCCGACCTGATCCTCATGGACGTTGTGATGCCCGGTCAGAATGGATTTCAGTTGACGCGTGCCATCACCCGCGATCCCCAGTATTCGAGCATTCCGATCGTGATGTGCACCAGCAAGAATCTGGAGACGGATCGGGTTTGGGGAATGCGCCAGGGTGCACGCGACTATGTGACCAAGCCGGTCAACGGCGAAGAGTTGCTCTCCAAAATCCGGGCATTGGCCTGACCAGTTTGAATTGAATTCCACCCAGCATGGCCAAACGACAATCACTGAAGGAGCTGCAGGAACGTTTGGCCCAGCGACTGAGTGTTGCCAAAACGGAAGCTGTTACGGCGGCTTGGCTCGCGGTGGAGTCCCATGGCAATCGATACTTGTTGCCATTGGTGCAGTCGGGTGAGATTTTCCCCTGGGCCTCTGTCCAACGTGTTCCGTACACCAAGCCCTGGTTTGTGGGCGTGGCCAGCCTCCGGGGCGGTCTCCACGGTGTGATCGATCTGGCAGCGCTGGTGGAATCCGCAGCCCCCACACCTTCTGGCGTCTTGGACCGTGTTCAGGGCGACCGCATCACTTCGGAGTCACGACTTGTCAGTTTGCACACCGCGCTCGGTGTGAACGCCGTGATCTGGATCGATCGTCTCCTCGGTTTGCGCAGCGCCGCCATGTTCAGCGGCTTCGGCGCCAAACCGGATGGCGCACCAGCCTACTTCAATCGATCGTTGGTGGATACGCAAGGCTTGCTGTGGCAAGAGCTGGACTTGCAGGTGCTGGTGGGCGAGTCCGAGTTTCTCGCGATTGCGGCCTGACGATCCAAACGTTTGACCGACACGGTCTTTTCTCTTTTGTTTTCTGTTGGAAGGTGTTTACATGGCCACGCTTGATCGATTCCAGGGACTGTTCAAGAAAAAAGCCGATGATGAACGCGACATGCCTACCGTGTCAGACGAGGAGGCCGCTGAGCTGGCCGCCGCGCGACTCGCACCCGATCCACAGGTGGACGATTTCTCTGGCAACTTGTTGATGTCCGAAGACGAAGAAGGCGGCGAGCAGGTGGGCCTGATTTCCGTGCCCTTGTTGGGGCGCCGGCCTGCTGAGCAACATCAGAGAACCCTGGCGGTTTTGCTGGCATTTGGCCTGGTGGTGCTGGGAGCTGTCACTTTCTTTGTGCTGAGCCAGACCGAAAAGGTCAGCCAGCAACTGGCCGCCAGCGGTCAGGCCCTCATGCAGTCGCAACGTCTGGCGAAAAGTGTTTCACAGGCGCTGATCGGAAGCCCTTCTGCATTTCCCGAAGTGCGTGACAGCTCAAGTGTGTTGTCTCGCAGTCTGCGCGGCCTCAAGCAAGGCGATACCGACATGTCGATTGACGCCCTGGGTCCTGAGTACACGGTCCAGCTGGATGCCTTGCTGCCTCGCATCGACGCGGCCGAGAGCAATGCCTCTGCGGTGTTGGCTCAGGAGGCCATCCTTACCCAAGTGGGTAACGCATTGCGCACCATCAACCGTCAATCGTCGGACCTGTTGGAGATTGCAGAGACCATCTCTTCGCTGAAGCTGCAGCAGAACGCGCCGGCTGCCGAGATCTCGGCGTCGGGCCAGCTCGTGATGTTGACCCAACGCATCGGCAAGTCTGCCAACGAGTTCCTCACGCTTGAAGGTGTGAGTCCGGAAGCGGTGTTCTTGTTGGGCAAGGACTTGAACACATTCAAGGAGATTTCAGAGGGCTTGTTGGGCGGTAGTGAAGAGCTGCGTCTGGCCGCCGCCAAGGACGAACAAGTGCGCGAGCGCCTCAATGCACTGCTCAAGCTGTACGAGCAAACCCGGGTGGAAGCTGGCGCGATTCTGGGCAACTTGCAGGGCTTGGTGTCAGCGCGCGAAGCCCAATCCAGCATCATTGCGGACAGTGAACCGCTGCGTCTGGGGCTGCAGGAACTTCAGTCGGCCCTGACCTCGCGCTCGGGTCTGAGCGGTGGCGAGTTTGGTGCCCTTTTGTTCTCTGCCTTGTTTGCACTGCTGTGCGCCGGTGGCCTGGCCTATGTGCAGCTGCAGGAGAGCCGTCAACGTCAACTCACTGCAGAATCGCAGCGTGTGGCGGCCGAGTCGCTGGAGCAGGATGCCAAGCGTGTGAACGACGCCAACCAGGCCGCCATTCTGCGTTTGATGAACGAACTGCAGACGGTTGCTGAAGGTGATCTGACGCAGGAAGCCACGGTGACCGAGGATATCACGGGCGCTATTGCGGACTCGGTGAATTACACGGTGGAAGAGCTGCGATCGCTGGTGGGCAACGTGCAGGCCACGGCCACGCGCGTTGCGCAAACCACGTCAGCGGTGGAAAGCACCTCCACCGAGCTGTTGGCGGCCTCCACCGAGCAGCTGCGAGAGATTCGCGAAACGGGTCAGTCGGTGCTGGACATGGCGCAGCGCATCAACCAGGTTTCGGGTCAGGCGCAGGAGTCGGCCACTGTGGCGCGTGCCTCGCTGCAAGCTGCCGAGTCGGGTCTTCAGGCTGTGCAGGACGCCATCGGCGGTATGAACTCGATCCGCGATCAGATTCAGGAAACCTCCAAGCGCATCAAGCGACTGGGTGAGTCGTCACAAGAGATTGGCGAGATCACCGAGCTGATTTCCGACATTACCGAACAGACCAACGTGCTGGCGCTGAACGCCGCCATCCAGGCGGCCTCGGCCGGTGAAGCAGGACGCGGCTTCTCGGTGGTGGCTGAGGAGGTGCAGCGGCTGGCCGAACGCTCCGCCGATGCCACGCGTCAGATTTCGGCGCTGGTGAAGGCGATTCAAACCGACACGCAGGATGCCGTGGCCGCCATGGAGCGTTCCACGCAGGGCGTGGTCGAGGGGGCCAAGCTCTCTGACAACGCCGGTACGGCACTGTCCGAGATCGACCGAGTGTCGCGCCGCTTGGCCGAGCTGATCGAGCAGATTTCCAACGCCGCGTCCCGCGAAGCAGATTCGGCCAACGAGGTGGCGGGCAACATCCAGCACATCTTTGCCGTGACAGAGCAGACCGGTGAGGGCACCCGCTCCACAGCGCAGCAGGTGCGTGAGCTCTCGGCCATGGCCGAAGAACTTCGCCAGTCGGTATCCCGATTCAAGATCGCCTGATCGCCCCAGTCGGACCTTTACTCCAAGACCAACATGCTCGACACCGCCACCGACAGTCTGCAGATGGATCCCCCTGTCGCCGACCTCGGTCCGTTGGCCTGGGTGTTCGAAGAACTGCGCAAATCGCTCGATGGCGCCAACAAGGCGATCAAGCGGTTTGTTCGTGAAACCGAACAATCGCGCCTGGACGATTTGCAGGCGGTGGACCCAGCTTCCCTTCGCCAGGCTCGCCAGCAGCTGCACCAAGCGGTGGGCGCTCTGGAGATGGTTGGGCTGGGCGCGCCTGCCCATGTGCTGCGGGCCATGGAAGCCGCTGTGCAACGTTTCGTGCAGCGTCCCCAGACTTGCAACGAGGCAGCCGCAGCCAAGGTTGAGCGCGCCAGCTTCGCCCTGATCGAATACCTGGAAGCGGTGTTGAACAACAAGCCGGTGCAGCCGGTAGCCTTGTTCTCGCAATACCGCGAAGTGCAGGAACTGGCCGCCGCTGAGCGGGTACACCCGGCAGATCTGTGGCCGTTTGACCACCACGGCATGGACGTCGATGCGCCTGCTGACCGAAGCCCGCTGGCCTGTGACGCATCAATCCGCTCCCTGTTTGACCGCCTGGTGCTGCTCGTCGTCAAGACCGACAGCCAGGCGGCAGCACAGCAACTCGTCAAACTTTGCGCTGGTCTTTCGGTAGGCGCGGACAACACTCGCACGCGAACCTTCTGGCGCGTGGCTTCGGGTTTCTTTGAAGCTGTTGCGCAGGGTCTGTTGCCCAGCGACGTGTATGTCAAGCGCGCCTTCTCTCGCATCCTGATGCAGTTCGTGACCTTGTCGCAAGGCAAGTTGCAGGTGTCCGAAACCTTGCTGCACGACCTGCTCTTTTTCTGTGCGCAGCCTCGCGACGTGTCCGAGCTGAAATCACCTCAGCTGGCGGCGGTGCGCAAGGCTTTCGGTCTGGGCATTCCGCCTGCGGCGGACTACCACGTGGCCACGCTGGGCCGGTACGACCCGGCCGTGCTGGCGCAGGCGCGAAAGCGCATCAATTCGGCAAAGGAAGCGTGGTCGCTGTACTCCGGTGGTGACGCCAGTCGCGCGCGCCAGGTGGCGGATCAGTTTGGCCTGATTGGTGACTCGTTGCTCAAGCTCCATCCGGCCAGCACGTTGTTGGCTCAGGCATTGGTCAAGGCGGCCGACCACGCAGTGCGTGAACCGGGCGGGGTGAGCCCTGAGCTGGCCATGGAAGTGGCCACCACCACTCTCTATCTTGAGGCCGCATTTGAAGATTTCGATCCCAGTGCCCCCGAGCTGACCGAGCGCACGCAGGCCCTGGCCGGCCGCCTGGAAGCTGTGATGGCGGGTCAGCCTGCCCAGCCTCTGGACACCTGGATGGAGCAGCTTTACCGTCGGGTGAGCGATCGCCAGACCATGGGAAGCGTGGTCGGGGAGCTCAAGGTGTCGCTGGGCGACGTCGAGAAGTCACTCGACCAGTTTTTCCGCACACCGCAAGAGAAGGCCGGCTTGCACGTGGCCGTGTCGCAGTTGGCGCAGATGCGTGGCGTGCTGTCCGTGCTGGGCCTGGACCACGCGGTTCATGCCGTGACCCGCATGCGCACCATGGTCGAACAGATTCTCGACACCGAGGTGGATGAGGCTCTGGCCCGCGAGGCCGGCACTTTCCAGCAACTGGGCAACAACCTCAGTGCCATGAGCCTGCTGGTGGACATGCTCAACTACCAGCCTACGCTGGCCAAGAAGCTGTTTGTCTTTGACGAAGAAAAAGGCGAGCTGCTGCCGCTGATGGGCCGTGCACCTGGCGCAGAGCTCAGGCACCCGCCCGTGCGCGATGAGGCCCGTGCCATCAGCCAAGGTGTGCAGCAGGTCGTGAGCGAAGTGCAAGGCGGCATGAACCTGGTGGACCTGAGCCAGCAGCTCGACTCGCTGGCCGAGCAAGCCACGTTGGCGGAGCAGTCGGGCGTGGCCAAAGCGGCGCGCGAGGCTGCCGGCGCGGTGGTGGGCAACGACGCTGTGGCGGGCGCTCAGGCGCTGGTCGGTCTCTCCGAGGCTTCACTGCCCGCGAGTGAGCGGGAACAGGTCGACACATCCGGCGAAGACAACGACGAAGACGACCTGCTGGACATCTTTCTGGAGGAAGCCCGCGAGGTGGTTGGCAATGGGCTGGATGCTGTGAGTCACCTTCAGGTGCAGCCCGGCGACCTGGAACACCTCACCACGCTGCGCCGCGCTTTTCACACGCTCAAGGGCAGTTCGCGCATGGTCGGGCTCGAAGAGTTCGGTCAGGCCGCTTGGTCCATGGAGCAATTGCTCAACACCGTGCTGGCCGAACAGCGCCCCGCCAGTCCGCCGCTGCTGATGTTGACCGGCCAGGCCATGACGGAG
Source organism: Hydrogenophaga sp. (assembly GCA_031426175.1). GTDB lineage: Bacteria > Pseudomonadota > Gammaproteobacteria > Burkholderiales > Burkholderiaceae_C > Hydrogenophaga. The sequence goes on from JANPKR010000244.1 coordinate 5,642, forward strand.
TTCGCCCGTTGGGTGGACGACATTTCCGCGCGACGTGAAAGCACCTGGAAGGCGCAACCCTTCAAGGTCAGCGCCGACGCCTTGCGCGACCAGGGACGTTTCCTGCCCTTGGCCCAGGCGACTGATGTGCAAACCGAACCCGTCGGTTTGGTCGAACCGGTTGAATTGAGCCTGAATGCGGGGGCCTTGCCAGTGACAGAGGTCGCGGTGGAGCCGAGTGATTCGGTCGAGGCTGTCGAGCTGGACTTGCCCGTGTTTGATCAGGTTGCGGACGTGGCACCTGCGCTCGATGAACAACCAGAGTTGGCAGCCGAGTCACAAGAAGTCCCGTTCGACACGGCTTTTCTCGATCTCGAACCATCCACAGAGCCTGCCGGCAATGTGCCCGAGGCCGGGGCGATGTTTGCCGATATCGATTTCGGCAGCTTGGCGGCCTTCTCCTCCAAAGAAGCCGCGCCGGCAGAAGACATGGTGCCGGTGGTCGAGCCAGACCTGGCGGCAGCAGGCGGAGATGAGCCGGCTCCGCAAAGCATCGAGCCGGTGGAGGCTGTTGCGGCCGCAACGCCGGCCGAGGAAGAAATGCCCGACGAACAGACCCGGGTGATCGGATCGCTGCGGATCGGGCTCAAGCTGTACAACGTGTATCTCAACGAGGCCGATGAGTGGTCGCGACGCCTGTGCACTGGCTTGGCCGAATGGGCGTTGGAGCGCCATGAGCCGGTGCCCGAGCACACCGAAGCCCTGGCCCATTCGCTGGCGGGCAGCTCCGCCACGGTCGGTTTCCAATCGCTGTCCGACATCGCGCGCGCTCTCGAGCACGCCCTGGGTTCGGTGAGCCAACACCAGCGGGCGGGCGTTCACGCCACGGCCGATCAGGCCCAGTTGTTTGTGGATGCGTCGGAAGACATTCGCCGGCTGCTGCACCAGTTTGCGGCGGGTTTTCTCAAAGAACCCGACCCCCAGCTGATGGATGCGCTCTACCGCGTGGTTCACGACCCGGTGCCGGAAGAGCCGGCGCTGCAGCCTGACGTGTCCGCCGGCGATGCGTGGCCGGTGGCCGGAGAACCGGTGATCGAACAAGTGTTGGCCGAAGAGCAAGCGCCCGAAGAACCCGCTCATGAAGAGCCTTTCTTCACGGCCCCGGAGGCACCAGCGTCGAGTTTTGCGCCGTTGACGACTTTTGATCTGCCGTCGCTCGCCGAGCCTTCGATCGATTTTGTGGCGCCCCACGCGGACTCCCACCGTGTGGACCACGGCCACGTGCAGGACATCGATGACGACATCGACGTGCTGGACACGATCGACGTTGACCTGTTCCCGATCTTTGCCGAAGAGGCCCAGGAGCTGCTTCCGCAGCTCGAAGGCGCCTTGCGCCAATGGGTCGCGCGCCCCGACAACGGCAGCGCCCGTTCGGAAGTCCTGCGCAACCTTCATACCCTCAAGGGCAGCGCCCGCCTGGCCGGCGCCTTGCGCCTGGGCGAAATGGTGCATCGCATGGAAACCACGGCGGAACGGCTTGGCTCTGACCTGCAGCGCGGTTCGGACCTCGAGCCACTGCAGTCGGCGTTTGACGACATCAGTGCGCGCTTTGAAGTTTTGCGCCGCCGCGATCCCGAATCCAGCGACGTGGTGCAAATCGCGCCCGAGCAGATCGTGTCCGAGCAGGCACCGGTGATGGCGCCAGTGGTCACGGATCCGGCCATTGAGCAGGCACCCGTGGCCGGTGCCACCCGAACCATGGATGGGCTCGTCTTGCCGGTGGCACCCACCGCGGCGCTGGCGCGCGCTGGCGCCGCCGTTCGTGTGCGGCCCGAGTTGCTGGACCGTCTGGTGAACCAGGCCGGCGAGGTGATGACCACCCGTGCGCGCATGGAGTCCGAACTCGTGACGCTGCGCGGATCGCTCAAAGACCTCACGGGCAACCTGGACCGATTGCGTGGCCAGTTGCGAGACATCGAACTGCAGGCGGAGACGCAGATGCAGTCGCGGCTGGCGCAGGCCCGTGACGCCGACCAGTCGTTCGATCCGCTGGAGTTCGACCGTTTCACGCGCGTGCAGGAACTCACCCGCATGATGGCCGAGTCTGTGAATGACGTGGCCACGGTGCAACGCAACCTGCAGCGAGCGGTGGAATCGACCGAAGACAGCCTCGTGGCCCAGGGCCGGCAGACGCGCGAACTTCAGCGCGACCTGTTGCGCACCCGCATGGTGGAATTCGAGGGTATCTCCGAGCGTCTGTACCGCGTGGTGCGCCAGGCGTCCAAGGAAACCGGCAAGCAGGTGCGCCTGGACATCACGGGTGGAAACATCGAGATGGACCGTGGTGTGCTCGACCGGATGACGGCAGCGTTCGAGCATTTGCTGCGCAACAGCGTGGTGCACGGCATCGAATCGCCCGAGAACCGTTTGAGCGCGGGCAAGCCGGCTGAGGGTCAGATCGAGATCACGCTGGCGCAGGAACTCAACGACGTGTCGGTGGTGTTTGCCGACGATGGCGGCGGGCTGGACTTGCCCCGCTTGCGTGAGAAAGCCGCCGCACAAGGATTGATTGCGCCCGATGCCCACATCAGCGACGCCGAAGCGGCGCAACTGGTGTTCGAGCCTGGCATCAGCACGGCGCGAGAAGTGTCGGAGCTCGCAGGCCGGGGCATCGGCATGGACGTGGTTCGCAGCGATGTGGTGGCCCTCGGTGGCCGCATCGAAACAGCCACGCAGGCCGGACGGGGCACCAATTTCAAGCTGGTGCTGCCCTTGACCACGGCTGTGACCCAGGTGGTGATGTTGCGGGCCGGGGCATTGACGCTGGGCGTACCGTCCAACCTCGTGGAACTGGTGCGCCGTGTCAGTGCCGACGAGTTGGCTGCGGCGTATGCCAGCGGGTCACTCACAGTGGCGGGCGAAGCCGTGCCTTTCTTCTGGACCGGCGCCTTGCTGCAGTCGTCCGTGCAGTCGCTCGAATCCAAGGGCCGCACCTTGCCGGTCATCATCTTCCGAAGCGCTGCGCAGCGCGTGGCCATGCACGTGGACGAAGTGCTGGGCAACCAGGAAGTCGTGGTGAAGAACCTGGGCTCCCAGCTCTCCCGACTGCCGGGGCTGGCGGGCATGTCGGTGCTGGCCTCGGGCGCTGTGGCACTGATCTACAACCCGGTGGCACTGGCAGCCGTGTATGGCGAGCAGGTGCGCGCCTGGGTCGGTGCGCAGCGAAAGGCGGTCAAAGACCTGCCGGTTGACGCACCATTGCCGATGGACCTGGCGGCCAATGCGGTGCCGCTGGTGCTGGTGGTCGACGACTCCATCACCGTGCGCCGTGTGACGCAGCGCCTGCTGCAGCGCGAAGGCTACCGGGTCACACTGGCGGCCGATGGTCTGCAGGCGCTGGAGAAACTGCAGGCCGAGCGGCCCACGGTGGTGCTGTCCGACATCGAGATGCCCCGCATGGACGGCTTCGACCTCGTGCGCAACATCCGAAGCGATGCCCGCCTCTCCGACCTGCCGGTGATCATGATCACCTCGCGCATCGCGGAAAAACACCGAGAGCATGCACGCGAGCTGGGCGTGGATCACTACCTGGGCAAGCCCTACGCCGAAGACGAGTTGCTGGCCTTGATCGGCCACTACGCGAAAGTCACCGCCGAGTCCTGACGGTTTTGACCCTGACCCGCGAGGTCGGGGTTTCTTCAGCCCAGGCAGCCTCGCGTGTCCACCCGGATCACGCGCTCTACCACCCCGGCAGCCAGGCCGCCGCGCACGCCGACCATGAAGTCGTGCAGGTTGACGGTGGGATCGCAGTGGCCCGGCACCAGCCACACCACTTCACCCAACTCAGGCAACGGCTGTGCTGCGTCGGCGCGCAGCACGCCGTGTTCGTCGCCACCGCTGGTGTAGTTCAAACCGGGCGGGAACCACACGCTGGGCATGCCGCTGTCGATGGCGTGGCTCTTGTGACCCGCGTCGCAGACCGCCTGCGAGACCTGTCGACTCATCACCTGACTCTTCACGAACAGCGCATGTTCAAACACCGGCGCCAGCGGCGTGGCCTCGTTGCTGGCGTAGTCGGTATCCATGAACAGGTAGGAGCCGGCCTGCAGCTCATCCCACACACCGCTGTCAGCCTCCAGCGAAAAAGTGCCGGTGCCGGCACCGGTGACCAGAGGCACCGGGAACCCCGCGGCCTGCAAGGCGTCGCGGGTGGCTTGCACCGCGCAGGTGGCTGCGGCCATGGCCTCGGCGCGCTCGGCGGCCGTGCGGCGGTGCTGCGCGCCACCGTGGTAGGCCTGCAGCCCGGCAAAGCGCAATTCAGGGTGCGCTGCGATCGCCTGCGCGAGCGCCACCGCCGGAGCGCCCGGTGCCACGCCACAGCGGCCTTGCCCCACATCGATTTCGACGAAAACGTCCACGCTGGCGCGTGCCTCCACGCCGACCGTTTGCAAGGCACTCCCCAAGCGCATCACACCCGACGGGCTGTCGACCGCGATCGAGAACTTGGTTGGCAGGTCGCGCACGGCTTGCGCCAGGCGCTGCAATTTGGCCGGTGCGATCACTTCGTTGCTGATGTAGATGTCGCTCACGCCGGCGTGAGCCAGCGCCAGTGCCTCGTCGGTCTTTTGCACACACACGCCCACAGCGCCGTGGGCCATTTGCAGGCGCGCGAGTTCGGCGCTCTTGTGCATCTTGGCGTGTGGCCGCAGGCGAACGCCATGTTCCCTGGCAAAGGCCGCCATGCGCGCGAGATTGCGCTCCATCGCGTCGAGGTCGATCACGAGCGATGGCGTGTCGATGGCAGCCACGCCGTGGCCAATGCAGGCTTGCGCGCGCTGCCAGCGCGTTGTGGTTCCCGTGTCATGCATGGCGTTCATCTAGAGCAGGCGCCGAGGGGGTTTGCAAGTGGCCGGTGTCGGCCCAGCCGACCAGGCTCAGGCCCTCGGGCGTCCACAGCAGTCGGTTGATGGCGGTGTTGGTCAGCTCCCAGCTGCGCGGGGCCTGCAGGCCCAGGCGCGTGGCGGCGCGGTAAAGGATGTCAAGCACGCCACCGTGCGCCACCATGAGAATCTGTTCGCCCGGGTGGCGTACAGCAATCTCCTGCACGGTGGACACGACGCGTGCTTCCAGCTGCAACAGCGATTCGCCTCCGGCAGGTGCAAAGTCGGGCACGCGCTTGCGCCAGGCCAGCGACTCTTCGGGAAAGCGCAGTTCCAGTTCGCTCCACGTGTGGCCTTCAAAACGTCCGAAGCAGCGTTCGCGCAAGCCGGTGTGCGGGGTGACGCTTTGACCCCGGGTGCGGGCCACGGCCTGCGCGGTCTCATGGGCCCGCAGCAGGTCGCTGGCGTAGACGGCGGCGATGGTTTCTTCGCGAAGGGCATCGGCCAGCCGTGCTGCTTGCCAGCGACCGTGTTCGTTGAGCTCGATGTCGGTGTGTCCCTGGATGCGGGTGTCGCGGTTCCAGGCGGTTTCGCCGTGGCGCACGGCCAGGATGCGGGTGACTTGCAAAGCGTGTCCTTGAAGGGGGGCGGAACGCTGCAACTGTACCGGTGGCGTCACTTTTGCGGGCGTTGCTCGCCTTGAAAACGCAGGGATTGCGACACAATCCTGCACATGACGGCCCCGCGCTCTCCGCTAGGCGGAGACTTCTCCACCCTGTTCAACTTCCTTCCCATCGGGGCTTACCGCAGTTCGCCCGATGGGCAGATGTTGCGCGCCAACCAGGCGTTGGTGGCGCTCAACGGGTACGCCTCGGAATCGGAGATGCTGGATGCGGTCAAGGACATTGCGCTGGAGTGGTACGTGGACCCGGTGCGCAGGGCCGAGTTCAAGCGCCAGCTGGAACGCGACGGTTTCGTGCGTGGCTTTGTCTCCGAGATTCACCGCCACCACACGCGCGAGAAAGTCTGGATCAGCGAGAACGCGCACGGCGTGCGCGATGCTTCGGGTGCCTTGCTGTACTACGAAGGCACGGTGGAAGACGTCACCGAACGCATGCGCCACCAGAAGGCGCTGCGCGAGAGCGAAGAACAGCTGCGCCTGATCACGGCTCAAATGCCGGGGGCGGTGTTCTCTGTTTACGTGCGGCACAACGGCGAGCGCGAGTACCGTTTTCTGAGCGCCGGCATCCGGGAGCTTTACGGTTTTGACGCCGAAACCCTGATGCGCGACCCATCGCTGCTGACGCGCTACTTTCACCCTGAAGACCAGGACGTCTTGGAACGGGGCCGCGAGGCCATCCTGGCGGGCGCGTCGAACCTCGACACCGAGTTTCGCGTCGTGCTGCCCGACGGGCGCATCAAGTGGGTCTGCAACCGCTCCTGCGCGGTGTCTTCCGACGAGAACGGTTTCCTTCGCGTGGGCGTCCTGTTCGACATCACCGACCGCAAGGACGCCGAAGCCGCCCTGCACGCCAGTGAAACGCTCTGGAAGCTGGCGCTGGAGAGCGCGGGTGACGGCGTGTGGGACTGGAATGTTCGCACCGGTGAGGAGTTCTTCTCCTCCAGCATCAAGGCCATGTTCGGTTACGCCGACGACGACATCGCCAACCTCTCTGCCGAACTCGACTCCCGCACCCACCCGGACGATGTGCCCCAGATGCTGGTGGACCGTCAGGCCCATTTCGACGGGCTTGTGCCGGTCTACCGCAATGAACACCGCATCCGATGCAAGGACGGGCGCTGGAAGTGGGTGCTGTCGCGCGGGGTGGTGATTGCACGCGACGACAACGGACAGCCCCTGCGCATGGTGGGCACCCACACCGATATCACCGATCTCAAGGAAGCCGAAGCCCAGCAGCATGCGCTGGAGGTTCAGCTGCGCGAGTCGCAGAAGATGGAAGCCATCGGAACCCTGGCCGGGGGCGTGGCGCACGATTTCAACAACCTGCTTGCCGCCATATTGGGCAACCTCGTACTGGCCCGCGAAGACGTGGGGCCCCAACACCCGGCGCAGGAAAGCCTGGCAGAGATCAACCGCGCGGCGATCCGCGCGCGCCAGCTGGTGCAGCAGATCCTGACCTTCAGCCGCCGCCAGGCCCAGGAGATGCAGCGCCAGCCGCTCAAGCCATTGGTGGAAGAAGCCCTCGGCCTCATGCGTTCGTTGCTTCCCGCTGGTCTCAAGCTGGTCACGCGTCTGCCTTCAACGGGTTTGCAGGTGCTGGCCGATGCCACGCAGATGCAGCAGGTGCTGATGAACCTGTGCACCAACGCCTGGCAGTCCATGGAGGGCGGCTCGGGCGACATCACGGTGGCGTTGAGAGAGGTGCGGCTGGATGCCTCGCAGGCCTTGCAGCTGGGCGGCCTGGCCAGCGGCGCCTACGCTTGCCTGAGCGTGGCCGACAACGGCCCGGGCATGGACATCGAGACGCAGCGGCGCATCTTCGAGCCCTTTTTCACCACCAAGGCGCCCGGCACCGGCACTGGCCTGGGGCTGGCGGTGGTGCACGGTATCGTCAAGGCGCACCGTGGCGCCATCGATCTGCACTCCCGGCCTGGTGAGGGCACACGTTTTGATGTGTACCTCCCGCTGGCCGCGGAGGGCGCTGTGGTTGACGCTTCGTCGGTCGCATCACCAGCGCCGCCAGTGACCGCCGCCCCGGTTCAGGCAGGCAAGCACGTGGTCTACATCGACGACTACGAAGCCCTTGTGTTTCTGGTCGGGCGACTGCTGCGCAAGCAGGGTCATTCGGCCACGACCTTCGAGTCTGGCGAGGCAGCGCTTGAGTGGATGCGTGCGCACCCCGAGGTGCAGGTCGATCTGGTGGTGAGCGATCACAACATGCCCGGCCTCTCGGGCGTGGAGACCGCCATCGAGATCCGGCGCCTGCGCCCCGGCTTGAAGATCGCCATCGTCTCCGGCCATGTGAGCGACGAGCTGATCGCAGACGCGGCTGCC
>JANPKR010000245.1:0-3480 GCA_031426175.1 Hydrogenophaga sp.
GAGCAGTCCGGCCGCGCCGTCGATGCCGCTTTGTTGCCCCAGTACCCACAGGAGCCAGACCACGGTGGCGAACATCGGGAAGGCCATGCCGCGGCGGAAGGTGTCCATCCACGCGCCGGGGCGGGGCAGGGCGCGCGCCACGGCCGGGATCCAGCTCGCTGCAAGATACGGCAAGGCCATGCCCACGCCCAGCACCGCAAACACCGCCAGCGCCTGCGCTGCCGGCAGGCCGATGGCCAGGCCGAGCGACGCGCCCATGAACGGCGCGGTGCAAGGCGAGGCGATGGCGGTGGCCAGCACGCCCGTGAGGAAAGCGTCCACCGTCGGGTTCTTGGCCTGCAGGCTGGCCAGGCGGCTGGGCAGCACGTTGCCGAACTCGAACAGGCCGGCCAGGTTCAGGCCGATCAGGGTGAACAGCACGGCCAGACCGGCCACGACGGCCGGGCTTTGCAACTGAAAACCCCAGCCCAGCTGCTCTCCAGCGGCGCGCAGGCCCAGCAGCAAGGCGCCGAGCGCGGTGAACGAGAGCACCACGCCCACGGTGTACGCCAGTCCGTTGGCGCGGTGGGCCTGGCGGTCGTTGGCGTGTTTGGCAAACGCCATGACCTTGATGGCGAGCACCGGGAACACGCAGGGCATGAGGTTGAGGATCAGGCCGCCGAGCAAGGCGCCCAACAAGGCGGCGCCCAGCGTGAGCGAGCTGGCGTTGCTCGCTGGTGCGGCGGCACGCGCGGCGTTGGCGTCGAGCGCGGCCTGCAGCGCGTCGGGCACGGCGGCCGGCAGCGGTGCGGGCGCGGGCCAGGCGCCCTGGACTGACACGTCCAGCCGCGCGCCAGCGAGGCCGGGGCCCTGGCCGGGCGGGTTGGCTTCGGCCACCACCAGTGCAAGCTGCGTGGGGCTGTCGCTGCGGTGGGGTGAGAGCGGTACGCGGGCGGTCCAGCGCGCACCGTCCCAGGCCTGGGTCCAGGGGGAGCCGGGTTCGATCAGGCCGGTCGTCTCGGGGTAGAACTCCAGGGTCTTGCCGCGCCATGCGGCGGGCAGGTTGGTCAGCGACACGTTGAGAAAACCGTCTTCGGGCTTGAGCTCGCTGCCGGCGGCTGGCTGGTCTTTGGGCGCGGCTTCAAAGCTGGCTGCGAACGCCGCACCAAAGCCGCCGGTGGAGCCGTTCACCGGGATGCTCAGCGTGAAGTTGCCTTCTTCAGGAATGCATTCCTTGCGGCAGACCAACCACGCGGCATAGAGCTGCACGTTGATGGCGTCGCCTTTGAACTCCGGCGCCACGGTCAGCGGCACCGGCAGCACGACGGTGCCGTCATAGCCGTAGTTGGCCAGGTTGCCGATGGGGAACTTGCGCGGTGTGGGCCAGGCGATCTCGCCGGCGCTCACGCCGGGGGGCAGGGTCCAGCGCAGTTCGGTGGGCAGGCCGGAGTCGCCGGCGTTTTTCCAGTAGGTGTGCCACTCTGGCGCGTGGGTGAGCTGCAGGCCGACCCAGATCTTTTGACCGGGCCCGGCGCCGTCGGGCGCGTGCGCCACGATTTCCGCGCGCGCCTGGTCGCTCTGCACCACGGTAGCGCTGGCGGTGCTGCCGCCCAGCAGACCTTGTGCGGCCGCGCCCAGGGGCAGGGCGGCGGCGAGCAGCCAGGCACCGACGAGGCGCAAGACAGCAGAAGGGCGGGGTGAACAGGAGGATGGCATCGGGCTTGAGGATGGAACGGCGAACGGTGTGAGCCGCCGGGCCCGTCCAAGTTCCTCGGGCAGCCGGGTGCAGCGGCTTTTGAATATAAGTCAGCGCTGTTGTGCCGTCTTGCAGTGAGCACAGCTTCCGGGTCCCTTCACAGCCCGGTATCAATTGTGTACAACCCAATTGGGATCAGGCCACCTGCATGGAGGTGTGTATGGGATCGATCGTGGAGCGCGCGCTGCTGCCCTGGGCGCAGCGCATGAAGACCCGGGTGAACCTGCCGGTTCGCCTGAGTTGGGGTGAGCGCGGCGCCTCCTCGCTGGCGCTGGGTGACTTCGATCAGCCGCAAGTGGAGATCCGGGTGCGCGACGCCGCCGCCCTGCCGTTGCTCATCGACCCGGGGCTGGACACGCTGGGTCAGGCCTATGTCGAGGGCTTGATCGATGTGGAGGGCTCGGTGCCCGACATCCTCGCGGTGGCGCACGGGCTGGCCGCGAATGCACAACCCGAGGGCGGCTTGCTCGGCCGCCTGCGCCGGCGCTTTGGTCACACGCGCGAGAGCGACAGCGAAGCCATTCAGTACCACTACGACGTATCCAACGACTTTTACGCCCAGTGGCTGGGTGAGGGGATGGTGTATTCGTGCGGTTACTTCGAGCGCGGCGACGAAACGCTGAATGAGGCGCAAACGAAGAAGATCGACCACATCCTCACCAAGATTCGCCTTCAGCCCGGGCAGCGCCTGCTCGACATCGGTTGCGGCTGGGGCGCGCTGGTGCTGCGCGCAGCCGAGCGGTTTGGCGCGCAGTGTGTGGGCGTGACGCTGTCGCAAAACCAGTTCGATCTGGCGCGCAAGCGTGTGCAAGCCGCCGGGCTGCAGGACTGCATCGAGATCCGCCTGCAGGACTACCGCGACGTGAGCGACGGCCCGTTCGACCGCATCACAAGCGTGGGCATGTTCGAACACGTGGGCCTGGACCATCTGGTGCTGTACTTCGCGCGCATCCGTTCGCTGCTCAAGCCCGATGGCTGGGCCATGAACCACGGCATCACCAGCACCGATGCGTATGACGGCGAAACGCGCCATGGCGGCGGGCACTTCATCGACCGGTATGTGTTCCCGCAGGGCGAGGTGCCGCACATCAGCACCGTCTTGCGCACCATGCAGGAAGGCGGGCTGGAAGCGTTCGACGTGGAAAACCTGCGCCGCCACTACATGCGCACCACCCAGCTCTGGAGCGATGCCTTCGAAGCGAACACGGCCCTCATCAAACCGCTGGTCGACGAAAAACGCTGGCGCATCTGGCGCATCTATCTGGCGGGTTGCGCCTGGGCCTTCGAGCACGACGAGGTGGCGATCTACCAGGTGCTGTGCCGGGCGGCCGGGCAGAGCGCCACCGGCTTGCCCTGGTCGCGCCACTGGATGTATGCCGACCGTAAGATCGGCGCATGACAAGCCCTTCCCGCTTCTGGTCCGACCTCACCACCGCCGACTTCGCGTCGCTCGACCTGGCCCGCACCATTGCCGTGCTGCCCGTGGCCGCGATCGAACAGCACGGGCCGCACCTGCCACTGTCGGTGGACACCGACATCGCCAACGGCGTGGTGGCCGCAAGCCTCCCCCACATCGCACCGGACTTGCCCGCACTCTTTTTGCCCACGCAAGCCGTGGGCTACTCGCCCGAGCACACGCGCTTCGCTGGCACGCTCACGCTCAAGGCAGACACCGTGCTGCGCCTGTGGACAGAGATCGGCGAGTGCGTGGCGGCCAGCGGCGTGAAGAAGCTGGTGCTGTTCAA
>JANPKR010000246.1:0-2271 GCA_031426175.1 Hydrogenophaga sp.
TTGAACAGCACCAACGGCAGCGTGGTGCTGGATGCAGCCACTCGCGTGAATGTGTCGGGCGCCGCAGGCGCCGACGGCGGCACGCTCAAGGTGAATGCGGTGAACGGCACCGCCACGCTGGTGACGGGCAACCTGATCGGCCAGACCACGTTAGACGCCGCCGGCAAGACCGGCGAGGGCGCGCGGGCGCGCATCGATGTGGGCACCCTGGCCAATGCGTCGGCCATGAGTGCAGCGCTGCAGAGCGGGGGATTCGCCGGCGAGCGAACGCTGCGCGCCCGCACCGGCGACATCACACTGGCCGCCGGCGACACCGTGCAGGCGAAGCAGGTGACCATCAGCGCCGACGCAGGGTCGATCACCGTTTCCGGCACGGTGTCGGCCAGCGGTGCACAGGGAGGGCAAGTGGGCCTGTACGCGGGCCAGTCGGTGACGCTGGCTGGCGGCGCCCGGGTGGATGCCGCCGCCACAGCGGTTGGCGGGGATGGTGGGCGGGTGGAGATCGGCGCGGGCAGCGGCACGCTGGATCTGCAGACGGGCTCCACGGTGGACGTGAGTGCCGGAGCAGGCGGGCAGGCCGGGCGCGTGTCGCTGCGCGCTCAGCGCGTGGGCAACGATGTGGCAGTGACCGCGTTGAACAGCACCATCACCGGGGCAGAACGGGTCGACCTCGAAGCAGTGCGTGTGTATGGGGGCATCAGCACCCTGAACGCCACGGGCCCCAGCGTGGGCAGCGCGCTGACCCTGGCCACCATCAACACCAACGACACCGCCTACGCAGCCAACCACGGCGCGGTGAGGTCGCGCCTGGGGCAGACCGGCAACGCGGCGTTTCACATTGTCTCGGGCAGCGAAGTGCGCTCCAGCGGTGACCTGGCGCTGGGCAACGGCACCGCTGCCACCGACTGGAACCTCCAGGGCAGCGCAGCCGGCGGTGAAGCCGGCGTGCTCACCTTGCGTGCGCAGGGCAACCTGAACATCAACAGCAACCTGTCCGACGGGTTCCTCACCGCCACGGCGCCGTACACCAGCAACAACAGCCCGCTGTTGGACCGCAACCTGCGGGGCGGCCAGAGCTGGACCTATCGGCTGGTGGCCGGGGCCGACGCGGGTGCTGCCAACCCCATGACCACGAACGCCGCAGGCACGGGCGACCTCAACCTGGCGGCGGGCAAGCTGGTGCGCACCGGCAGTGGCGATATCCGCATGGCCGCGGGCGGCAACATCGACCTGAAGTCCAACACCTCGGTCGTTTACACGGCGGGCCGCCAGGCGAACGCACTGACAGGCTTCACCAACCCCGTCGCGTCGCAGCGCGCCTTTTTCACCGAAGGTGGTGGCGATATCGAGATGACCGCTGGTAACGACATCAAGGGTGTGGCCTCGGCACAGCTGTACTCCAATTGGCTGTTCCGTCAGGGCCGCGTGGGCAGCGACGGAGACACCTATGCCAGCGGCGACCAGACCGCCTGGTGGGTGCGCTTCGACCAGTTCCAGCAAGGCGTGGCCACGCTGGGCGGGGGTGACGTGACAGTGCGCGCGGGCAACAACGTGAGCAACCTGTCGGCCAGTGCGCCCACTCAGGGACGCACGGGTGCCAGCACCGCCAGCGCCAACGGCCTCATCAAGTCCGGAGGGGGCAACGTAACGGTGGAGGCCGGTGCCGACGTCGTGGGCGGTCAGTTCCATGCCGATGAAGGGCAGTTGCGCATGGTGGCTGCCGAGGGCGTTGATCAAGCCATTCTGGCGCTGGGCAATGCGCAGGCCACGGTGCGTGGCAGGGACGACGTCGCCATTCGCGCGGTGATCAACCCCCACCTGGTGGCGCAGATCAGCGGAGGCAACACGTCGTCCACCACCACCAACGTGAGCGGAATTGCGAGTCAGCAGGCGCGCAAGTCCCTGTTCTCCACTTACGGGGACAACAGCGCTGTCGACTTGAGCAGCCTGCTGGGCGACGTGGTCCTGTACAGCCAGGAGGGCAACAATGCCAAGGGCGTGCCCGCACTGGGCCCGCTCTACAGCCAGCTCTCCAGCAATCCCACCGGCATCGATGCCTCCACATCGATCGCCTTTCTGCGCGGTCTCCTGAATGTGATGCCCCCCAGGCTCGCAATGACCTCGTTCAGTCGCAACGTCGAGGTGGATGGCTTTGGCGGTACCTTGAACATGCTGCCTTCCGCCACCGGTCAGCTGGAGCTGCTGGCGCAGGACTCGGTGCGGCTGAACACCCGTCTGGTCATGAGCGACAAGGATCCGGCCTCCATCCCC
>JANPKR010000247.1:0-4611 GCA_031426175.1 Hydrogenophaga sp.
TGCTGCGGCGCCATGCGACGGCCATTGAGCAACACATCGCCCACCAGCTCCACCACGTTGCTGCGCTGCTGGGCCATGGCCGTCGGCAGCCCACCCATGGCCACCCAGGCGGCGGCAGCCTTGAGGGTGTCGCGGCGCTGGTACCAGGTCACTTCGCTCTCGCCGCGGCCTTGCAGGGTGTGGTGGCTCATGCATCTTCTCCGGTGGTGGGTGTTGGTCGCTCGGTTGGCTCAAAACTGTCAACGAAAGTGAAATATATCGACGTGTGAAACATGGAGGCCATGAACAGGACGGCCGGGTACAAAACGATGTTGAGCGCTTCGGCGCCCCCCAACACGGCACCCAGCAGGCTCATGCAAAGCCCCATCAACAGGAACACCCCAAGCCAGCCCAGGCTGTAGAAAAGCATGGCGCCCTTGTTGCCCCAGCAGGCCATGAAGCTGAAAAACAGGCTCTTGCCCGGACTCACGCCGTGCCAGTGCACCAGGGCCGGTGCGTGCCAGAAGGCCATGACCACAGGCAGGTACACCACCAGGCCGGCCAGCAGTCCCTGGTTGGCCAGCGAGGCGCGCACCATCTCGGCCGATACCTCGCCGGCGTTGGGGTCCAGTGGCGGCGCATCTCCGGCAAACAGCATGGCCACGCCCAGCACCAGCAGCAGGCCGGCGGCGTACATGGCGCCCAGGATCAGCATGTTGCGCGTCTGCACCGGCTTGCCACGCAGGCCTGAGATCAGCGCGGAGGGCATGGGAAAACGTCCCTGTGTGGCCTCTCGCGTGGCCGCCATGAGCCCCAGCGTGGCCACCGGCACCAGCAACAGCGAGATCACGGTGCCGAGCAGGGGAACGAGCGAGAGCACCGAGACGGTGGCCATGAACATGAAGAACAGGCCGGACATGGCCAGCGGCTGACGGAAGAAGGTCTTCACACCCAGCTTCACCCATTGCAGGCCGGCTCTGGCGGGTACGAGGTGGAGTTTCATGCGGTCACGGCTTGGGGTACGGCGGCAGGCGAGGGGGCGTCAAGCAGCGCGGCCGGGAAGGCGTTGCAGGCGCGATCGCGCAGCACGCGTTCGAAATGGGTGGGGTCGTGGGCTTGCAGCATGGCGGCTTCGCGCGGCAAGTGCAGGTCCCAGAGGCGGGAAATCCAGAAGCGCAAGGCGCCAGCGCGCAGCATGGCTGGCAGCAGGCTGCGCTCGGCAGCACTCAGGGGACGCACCGACTGGTAGGCCGACAGCAAGGCGTGGGCGCGCCCGGCGTCGTGGTTGCCGTCGGTGGCGTCCTGGCGGTGGTGCACACACCAGTCGTTGAGGCAGACTGCGATATCGAACAGGAAAGTGTCGCAGCCAGCGAAGTAAAAATCGAAGAAGCCGGTGAGTTGGCCGTCTTCGAACATCACGTTGTCGCGGAACAGGTCGGCGTGGATCGGACCGCGAGGCAGGGCGGCGAAGGCCGCGCTGGCCGCCACGTGGTTCTGGTAAGCCAGTTCGGTGCGTATCAGGTCTGATTGCGGCGCGCTCAAAAAGGGCAGCACCACCGGCACGGTTTCGTTCCACCAGAGCAGTCCGCGCAGATTGGGCTGGTTCATGGGGAAGCCGCGCCCGGCCAGGTGCATGCGCGCGAGCATGGCGCCCACCGCTTCGCAGTGCGCCTCGCCCGGGTTGAGCTCACTCTTGCCGCGCAACTTGTCCACCACGGCGGCGGGCTTTCCCTGCAGCGCATGCAGGATCTCGCCGCTGGCGGTGGCGGCCGGGTCGGGCACGGGAATGCCTTGCCCTGCCAGGTGCTTCATGAGGTGCAGGTAGAACGGCAACTGCTCGAAGCTCAGCCGCTCGAACACGGTGAGCACATGTTCCAGCGTGGCGCCATCGCGCTCGCTGGTCACGAAGTAGTTGGTGTTTTCAATACCGCCCTGGATGCCCCGCAGTTCGGTCAGGTCTCCCAGATTCAGGGTGTGCAGCAGGGCAGCGGCTTCTGCGAACGCGACTTCGGTGTAAACGGCCATGAAACAGAGGGTCAGAAATTCAGGACGCGCCAGCTGCTGCGACCGGCGTTGCCGGTGCGTTTTCCGCCCACTTCGCCGGTGGGCGAACCGCTCGAATCGGGGTTGATCTGGTAGGCCGGTGCACCATTCTTGGGCTGCACGTCGATGCTTTTGGTTTCGCCGCCCACGCGCACCTCGTCGATGCGGGTGAGCGCGTCCTCGTTGGTGATGCGTTCGATGCGGTCGCGCGGCGACACTGGCTGGGGCGGCTGTTCCAGTGGGGCGGTCTGACCCTGGGCGGTCGACGCAAAGGCAAGACCCGCCACCAAGGCAAGGGCGGACAGCAGGCGGTGGGTGTGGGCGTTCATACGGCATTGTAGGCAGGGAGGGCCCGGCTCGGGGCAGGCGGGGGCATGCACCTTCCCTTTGAATACGCACCGGGCAGGCCCGCGGATGCGGCACGATCTCCCCGACAATGCGCGCATGCCCGACGTTTCCTCCCCCACCCCCACCCTGTTGCTGGTCGACGGCTCCAGTTACCTCTACCGCGCGTTCTTTGCCGGCGGCGAATCCCTCAGCACTACCCTGCCCGATGGCACCGTGCTGAAAACGGGTGCCATCCGCATCATGATCAACATGATGCAGAAGCTGCGCAAGGACGTCCGTGCCGACTATGCAGTCTGCGTGTTCGATGCCAAGGGACCGACCTTCCGGGATGCGCTGTACCCGGACTACAAGGCCAACCGCTCGCCCATGCCCGACGACCTGCGCGCGCAGATTCCGCCGATCCACGAGGTGGTGAAGCTGCTGGGCTGGAAAGTGCTGGACGTGCCCGGGGTGGAGGCCGACGACGTGATCGGCACCCTGGCGCACACCGCCGCGCAGCAGGGCATCACCTGCATCATCTCCAGCGGTGACAAGGACCTGAGCCAGTTGGTGAACGAGCACATCACGGTGATCGACACCATGAACGACCGGCGGCGCGACGTGGCCGGCGTGACGGCGGAGTTCGGCGTGCCTCCCGGATTGATGCTGGACTACCAAACCTTGGTCGGCGATCAGGTGGACAACGTACCCGGCGTGCCCAAGGTGGGACCGAAGACCGCCGTGAAGTGGCTGCAGGAATACGGCTCGCTGGAGGCGTTGGTGGCGCGCGCTGACGAGATCAAGGGCGTGGCAGGGGAGAACCTGCGCAACACGCTCGAATGGCTGCCCAAGGGCCGCGAGTTGCTCACCATCAAGACCGACTGCGACCTCACGGAGTACATCGAGGGCCTACCCTCGCTGGAGGCCATTGCGATCCAAGGGCAGGACTCCGAAGCCCTCAAGGCGTTCGGCGAGACCTACGGCTTCAAGGGCCTGGTGAAAACGCTCATGCTGCTCGATGTGCCACCCGAGCGGATCGAAGAGCACCCAACTCCCTCCAAAGCCAAGGCCCGCAACGACGCGCCCGGGCTGTTCGACGAACCCGACCTGAGTGGCAGCCCCGAGCGAAACACCAACCTGAAGTACGACACCATCCTCACCTGGGCCTTGTTCGACGACTGGCTGCAGCGCGTGCAGGCGGCCGATCTGGTGGCGCTCGACACCGAAACCACCTCGCTCGACGAGATGCGCGCCGAGATTGTGGGCATCAGCTTCAGCGTGGCGCCGGGCGAAGCGGCCTACATCCCGCTGCGCCACAGCGGGCCCGACGCGCCCGAGCAGCTGCCGTTCGACGAGGTGCTGGCCAGGCTCAAGCCCTGGCTGGAAAACCCGAAGCACGCCAAGCTAGGCCAGCACGTGAAATACGACCGCCACGTGTTTGCAAACCATGGCATCGAGGTGCGGGGTTATGCGCACGACACCATGCTGCAGAGCTATGTGCTCGAAGTGCACAAGCCGCATGGTCTGGCCAGTCTCGCCTTGCGACATCTGGGGCGCCAGGGCATCAACTACGAAGACCTGTGCGGCAAGGGCGCGCATCAGATCCCTTTTGCGCAGGTCGATGTGGCCAAGGCGGCAGAGTACTCGTGCGAAGACAGTGACCAGACCCTGGACGTGCACCGCGTGCTGTGGCCGCAGCTGCAGGCCGATGACAGGCTGAAGTTCATCTACGAGCTCGAAATCGCCAGCAGCGAAGCGCTCTACCGCATCGAGCGCAATGGTGTGCTGATCGACGCACCCACGCTGGCGAAGCAGAGCCACGAACTGGGTTCACGCATCCACGCGCTGGAGCAGGAAGCTTTCGAAATCGCAGGCCAGCCGTTCAACCTGAGCAGTCCCAAACAACTGGGCGAGATCTTCTTCGACAAGCTCGGCCTGCCGGTGATCAAGAAGACCGCAACGGGCGCACGCAGCACCGACGAAGAGGTGCTGGAAAAACTCGCCGAGGACTACCCGCTGCCTGCCAAGATCCTGGAGCACCGGGGCCTCTCCAAACTCAAGGGCACCTACACCGACAAGCTCGCGCAGCTGGCGCACCCGGGCACCGGGCGCGTGCACACCCACTATGCGCAGGCCGTGGCCGTGACAGGGCGTCTCTCAAGCAACGACCCCAACCTGCAGAACATTCCCATTCGCACGCCCGAAGGCCGGCGCGTGCGGGAGGCCTTCGTGGCACCGGCCGGCCATGTGATCGCGAGCGCC
>JANPKR010000248.1:0-8449 GCA_031426175.1 Hydrogenophaga sp.
GCCGTCGGGACCGACGCGGAAGATGCCCATGCCGCCCATGCCGTCGAGCGGCTTGAGGATGATGTCCTTGTGCTGCGCGTGGAAGTGGCGAATGGCCTCGGGCGAGCGCGTCACCAGCGTGGGCGGCGCGTGCTGGGCGAATTCCATGAGGGAGAGTTTTTCTGGGTGGTCGCGCAGCGCGCGCGGGCTGTTGAACACCCTGGCGCCTTCGCGCTCGGCCTGCTCCAGCAGGTGCGTGGCGTAGAAGAACTCGCTGTCGAACGGCGGGTCCTTGCGCATGAGCACGGCGTCGAACGTGTGCAGTGCTTCGCGGCCCTGGTGCAGCACGCGGTACCAGTCATCGGCCGCGCCGGTGAGCTCGATGCGGCGCACCAGCGCGGTCACGGGCTGACCGCTCTGCCACTGCAGATGTTGTGGCTCGCAGGCGGCCAGGGTGTGGCCGCGCTTCTGCAGCTCGCGCATCATGGCGAAGGTGGTGTCCTTGTAGGTCTTGAAGGTGACCAGCGGGTCTGCGACAACGAGGATGTTCATGGCTTGCTTTTCTGACGAAGGCCGTACTGTTGCACAAACAGCGCAACGGCGCCGGCCACCACGCCCCAAAAGGCCGAGCCGATGCCGGCAATCACCACGCCGCTGAGCGTGACGAGAAAGGTGATGAGCGCGGCTTCGCGGTGGGTGTCGTCCTTCAGGGCCGCGTGCAGCCCGCCGCCGATGCTGCCCAGCAGCGCGATGCCGGCAATGGCCAGCACCAGTTCGCGCGGGAAGGCGATCAACAAGCCGGTGACGGCCGCGCCGAACAGACCGATGAGCACGTAGATGGCGCCGCAGGTGACGGCGGCGGTGTAGCGCTTCCTGGGGTCGGGGTGCGCCTCGGGCCCCATGCAGATGGCGGCGGTGATGGCGCTCAGGTTGAGCGCAAACGCACCAAAGGGCGCCAGCAGCAGCGTGGCCACGCCGGTGAGTGAGATGATCTTCGAGATCGGCATGCCGAAGCCGGCGGCCCGGATGGCAGCCACCCCCGGAAGGTTTTGCGAGGCCATCGTGACCACGAACAGGGGCAGCGCCAGGCTGGTGAACGCGGCCAGTGTGAACACAGGCAGGGTGAACACGGGTCGGGCCAGCTCCAGGACGAGCGAGCCAGCGTTGAACTGACCGCGCAGCACCACATACGTCACCGAGACCGCCAGCGTGATCACCACCGCATAACGCGGCGCCAGCCGCCGGCCAAGCAGATAAGCCAGCAACATCAGCACCACCAGCACCAGCGCGGTCTGCGCCGCGGCAAAGGCCTGCAGGCCGAAGCGCGCGAGCACGCCGGCCAGCAGCGCCGAGGCCAGCGCCATCGGGATCTTGTTCATCACCCGCTCGAACCAGCCAGTGGCACCGGCGAGCGTGATGAGTGCGCCGCACACCATGAAGGCGCCGATGGCCTCGGCCATGGAAAACCCCCCGGCGATGCCGGCGGTGGCCAGCACGGCCGCACCCGGCGTGCTCCAGGCGACCATGACCGGCTGTTTGAGCACCAGTGACGGAATGGCCGAGCACAGACCCATCCCCAGGCCCAGCGCCCACATCCACGAGGTGATTTGCGCCGGCGTGGCGCCGAAAGCCTGCGCGGCTTGGAACACGATGGCCACCGAGCTGGTGAAGCCCACCAGCACCGCGACGAAGCCGGCGGTGGCGGCCGAGAGGTTGAGATCTTTGAAGAACGGCATCGGGCGATTTTCGCCGCGAAGCCTGGCGCTTCCGTGCGTCAGCGGATGCCGCCCACGTAACGCGAGTCTGGGTCTTCGCCTTCCTTGCGCGGCCCGCCAAAGGCCGAGATCAGTGTGGACTCGATGAAGCCGCTGTTCCGGCCAGGCACCGAATTGGCAAACCCGCCCGAGCGGGGCGTGGCCGCGCGCTGGGCGGTGGCCGCACTCACCTGGCCTGCCTTCAGCGTGTCCGCCGCGGCTTGCAGCAAGGGCTTGCGAGCCGGGTTGGCAATCAGTGGAATCGCGGCTTCGAGTTTGTCGGCCAGGGCCAGCAGGTCGGCGTGCTCGTCCGCGGCGGCCTTCTCGCGGGTGAAGCGAACGATCTCGCGCGCGTACTCCGCATTGCTGGCCAGCCACTCGGTGTCGGTCACGCGGCCGGTCTTGCGCCGCAGCAGCACATGCATGTGGGCTGCGATGGCAAAGACATCGTTGGAGGTCATGAGGGGGCCCTCAGTGGCCGAGCTGTTCGTTGTGCAGCGACACGTCCAACCCCGCGCGCTCTTCGAACTCGCGAACGCGCAGCGTGGTGAAGCGCGAGGTGATCCACAGCACCAGGGCGGTCATGACGAGGCTGTAGGCCAACACCGCCACACAAGCAATCACCTGCGCCATGAAGCTGGCCTCCACGCCCGAAATAGCCGGGTCGGCTAGCAGGCCGGTGAGCAGCGCCCCCACCAGGCCACCAACGCCGTGCACGCCGAACACATCGAGCGAATCGTCGGCGCGCAACTTGCGCTTGAGCGCTGTGGCGCCCCAGTAGCAGGCCACGCCGGCCACCAGGCCGATGACGAGCGCGCTGAGCGGCGACACGAAACCCGCCGCCGGCGTGATGGCCACCAGACCCGCCACGACGCCCGAACACAGACCCAGCAACGACGCGCGTTTGCGCGCCAGCCATTCCGCGCCCATCCAAGAAAGTGCGCCCGCAGCCGCTGCAATATGCGTGACCGCCATGGCCAGGCCAGCGCGGCCGTCGGCGGCCAGCGCGGAGCCGGCATTGAAGCCGAACCAGCCCACCCAGAGCAGGCCGGTGCCGGCCATGGTCAGGCCCAGGTTGAATGGAATGAAGGGTTCCCGGCCATAACCCTCGCGCGGGCCGAGCGCGTAGGCGCAAACCAGCGCGGCCGCGCCGGCGTTGATGTGCACCACCGAGCCGCCGGCAAAGTCGAGCGCACCCAGTTGCGCGAGCCAGCCGCCCGGCTCCCACACCCAGTGGGCGATGGGCGCGTACACCAGCAGCAGCCACAGCCCGGTGAAGGTGAGCAGCGCACCGAAGTGCATGCGCTCCACCAGGGCCCCCACCACCAGCGCGCAGGTGATGATGGCGAACGTGAGCTGGAACATGGCGAACACCGATTCGGGCACGTGTTTGGCGATGTGGCTCACAGCCACCTGCCCGGTGGAGCCCAGGAACTCCATGCCCGAGAACCCCATGCGCTCCACGCCACCGATGAAGCCGCCGAGTGCGCCGCCCGGCGTGAACGCCAGCGAATAAGCCACGCCAAACCACAGCAGACTCACCACCGCCGCGATGCCCACCACGCTGGCCATGGTGTTGATCACATTGAAGCGGCGCACCATGCCGCCGTAAAAGAGCGCGATGCCCGGCAGCGTCATGAGCAGCACGAGCGCGGTGCTGACCATCAGCCATGCCGTGTCGGCACCCTGGATCGTGCTGGCTGCGACCAGTCCGGGCGAGGTGAGCGCCGCCGATGGAGCCGCAGGAGCGGTTTGTGCAACAGCCATCAGTGGCGCGAACAGCGCGGCGGTCAGTGCAATGTGAGGGATGTGGTTTCTCTGGTTGTGTAGGTGGCGGGAGTGGGCAGTCACACGGTTCTGGTGCATTTTGTTACCTGTTTCCAACGACCCCGGGGCCAGTGCATCAACTGTGCCAAGGGTTCTCCCGGCCAAGGGAAACCCCCGATGCACACCGCTGGTGCGAGCCACTACAGTGCATCCACTCGCTCAAGCGCACTGCGCTGGTGACCGCGGGGGACCGAGGAGACAACCCAGTCCACAAGCCAAAACGTGTTTCAGCGTCCCCAGAGATGCCAGATTCCTCAAACCGATCCCAGTGGGTCGGTTTTTTTTCGCCCGTTCATGGCGGCGACAATCGCGTTCATGGAATTGCTGCTCGTCTCGCTGGCTTCTTTGTTTGCCGGCTTCGTGGATTCGATCGTGGGTGGCGGGGGCCTCATTCTGGTGCCCGCTCTGTTCGCCATGTTTCCCACCACCCACCCCGCCACGCTGTTTGGTGTGAACAAGGGAGCCTCGGTCTGGGGCACGGCCGCCGCCACCTTGCAGTACGCGCGGCGGGTGAAGATGCCCTGGCACGCGCTGCTGCCGGCTGCGGCCGTGGGTTTTGCAGGGTCGATGGCCGGGGCCTGGACGGTGACCGTGATCTCGCCCGACTTTTTGCGGCGCGCTTTGCCCCTGGTGCTGCTCGGCGTGTTGGCCTACACGCTGGCGCGCAAAGACCTGGGCCGTCACCATGCCCCGCGCTTCAGCGGTCGGCAAGAAACCGCCGCTGCCTGCGTGCTGGGCCTGACCATCGGTTTCTACGACGGCTTCTTTGGCCCAGGCACCGGCAGCTTCTTCGTGTTCCTGTTTGTGCGCTGGCTGGGCTACGACTTCCTGCACGCCAGCGCCAGCGCCAAGCTCATCAACACCGCCACCAACTTTGCCGCGCTGCTGCTGTTCGCCTGGAAGGGCCACGTGTGGTGGCACTTTGTGCTGGCCATGGCCGTGGCCAACGTGGTGGGCAGCCTGCTGGGCACGCGCCTGGCGCTCAAACACGGCAGCGGCTTCGTGCGCATCGCGTTCATCGTGGTGGTGTCGGCGCTGATCCTGAAGACCACCTATGACGCGTGGCTCAGGGGGTGACGCGAAGCGGCACGGGAGTGGCCACAGACGCCGGTGGCCAGGGCATCGCGCTGGCTTTCAGCGGCGTGCCGATGGGGGCCGACGCCTGACCCACGCTGACCGCCGCCAGGTCCTGCGGGTTCGGGTACTGGTCGAGCAGCAGGTAATCGAACACGCGCCGTGCAATGGGCGCGGCTGACGCAGCGCCGAAGCCAGCGTTTTCCACCACCACCGCAATCGCCACCCGGGGCTGGTCGATCGGGGCGAAGGCCACATAGAGTGCGTGGTCGCGCTGGTGTTCTTCGAGCTTGCGGGCGTCGTAACGGTCGCGCTGGCCGATGGTCACGGCCTGCGCGGTGCCGGTCTTGCCGCCGCTGGCGTAGCCGGCACCGGCAAACACGCGGGTGGATGTGCCTTCGGTGGTCACCGCCTGCATGGCTTCCAGCACGGTGCGCACATTCTCGGGTTTGTAGCCCAGGCTCACCGCCGGTGGTGTGGGCAGCGGGCTGCGCTCCCGGGTGATCACGTTTTCGGTGGCCATGGTCAGGTGCGGCGCGTGCTTCACGCCGCCGTTGGCCAGCGTGGCCATCGCGTGGGCGAGCTGCAGCATGGTGAAGCTGTTGTAGCCCTGGCCAATGCCCAGCGAAATCGTCTCGCCGGGATACCAGCGCTGCTGGTCCGCGCGCTTGTAGGTGTTGCGCTTCCAGGCCTGGCTGGGCAGCACACCGCGCACTTCGCCGCGCAGGTCGATGCCGGTGATCTGGCCGAAGCCCAATGGCTTCATGAAGTCGTGCATGGTGTCCACGCCCATCTCGTTGGCCAGCGAATAGTAGTAGGTGTTGCTGGACTTCACGATGCTGCGTTTCATGTCCACCGCACCCAGGCCGCCGTCGCCATGGCTGCGGAAGCGGTGATTGCCGAACATCCAGAAGCCGGGATCGTTGATGACGGTCTGCGCCGAGCGGGTGCCGGTCTCCAGCGCGCCCAGCGCCATGAAAGGTTTGTACGTGGAACCTGGTGGGTAGGTGCCTCGCAGGGCCCGGTTGAGCAGCGGCTTGTCCACCGATTCGTTGAGGGCGCGCCAGTTCTCCACGTCAATGCCTTCAACGAAGAGGTTGGGATCGAACGTGGGCTTGCTCACGAAGGCCAGCACCTCGCCGGTGCGCGGATCGATGGCCACCAGCGCGCCACGTCGCTCCCCAAACATGTCTTCGATCAACTTCTGCAGCTGGATGTCGATCGACAGCACCACGGTGTCACCGGGGGTGGCGGGGGTGTTGGCCAGTGAACGCACGGCGCGGCCGCCGGCCGAGGTTTCCACGCGCTCGAAACCGGTGGTGCCGTGGAGGGTTTGTTCGTAGCTCTGTTCGGCACCGAGCTTGCCGATGTATTCGGTGCCGCGGTAGTTGGCCTGGTCCTCTTCGGCCCAATCAGCGATCGACTCTTTCTCGCGCTGGTTGATGCGTCCGATGTAGCCGATCACATGGCTGGCTGTCTCGCCATTGGGGTACTGGCGCAGCAGCCGAGCGCGCACGTCCACCCCGGGGAAGCGGTAACGCTGCACAGTGAAGCGGGCCACTT
This sequence comes from Hydrogenophaga sp., assembly GCA_031426175.1. Taxonomy (GTDB): domain Bacteria; phylum Pseudomonadota; class Gammaproteobacteria; order Burkholderiales; family Burkholderiaceae_C; genus Hydrogenophaga. The sequence continues at coordinate 6,198 of JANPKR010000248.1, forward strand.
CTTCGTCGGTGAGGCGGGTGCGGATGGGCAGAGAGTCAAAGCTGTGGGACTCTTCGAGCAACTTGCGGAAGCGACGCTGATCGCGCGGCGTGATTTCCATCAGTTCACCCAGCTGGGTGATGGTGGCTTGCATGTCGAGCACGCGCGAGGGTGTGATCTCCAGCGTGTAGGCCGAGTAGTTGGTGGCCAGCACGCGACCGTTGCGGTCCACGATCTGGCCCCGGTTGGGCACCACCGGCAGCACCGCCGTGCGGTTGCTCTCGGCCTGTGCCAGCAGGTCGTCGTGGCGCACCACCTGCAGATACACCATGCGTGCGGCGACCAGACCGAACGCAAACACCACCGCCAGCCCGATCACCAGCAGGCGGGTGCGGAACTGGGCCAGGTCGGCTTCGACGTTTCGCAGTTCTGTCATGGCTACAGGGGGCGGTTGTCGTCGGGATTGGGGGCGCGCCGTTGCGGTGCGAGCAACAGCACGCTGACCACTGGCCACATCGCCGACGCCAGCACCGGCGCGATGAAGTACGTCAAGCCGGGGAAGCTGCCGCCCGAGGCCAGGCGCACCAAAAGTTCCAGCACTTGGGCTGCCACGAACAGCGGCAGCACCTGCACCGCCTGGTTGGGCACACCGAACCAAAGCAGGCGGCGGTGCATGGAAATGGCCAGGAAGCCGAGCACGGTGTAAGCCAGCGCATGCTGACCGAGCAAGGAGCCCTGGTGCACGTCCATGGCCAGCCCGAAGGCAAACGCCACGCCCACGCCAATGCGCAGCGGCTGGTGCACGCTCCAGAAGACCAGCGTCACCGCCAGCAGATCGGGCACCCAGGCCGCGCGACCCCACATGCCCATGTTCAGCAACATGTTGAACATCAGCGCACCGAGCAGGCTGAACCAGATGAAAGCGGGGTTGGCGGGCAGCAGCAGCTGCTGACCTGGGCGCATGATCATGGTGCGTTGCTCCTGGTGCCGGGGCGGTCGACCACCGCCGGGGTGCGGGCGGATTCGGTCAATGGTGAGGGTGGCAACGCCGCGCCTGCGGGCGTGAGCACCAGCACATGCAGGGCTCCCTGCACCTGCGCCAGCGGCTCGGCCTCGATCCGGGAGAACGACGACTCGGCCTGGCGAGCCACCAGGGTCACGCGGGCCACCGGCAAGCCAGGCGGGTACACGCCATCAACGCCGCTGGTGGTGAGCAGATCGCCTTCGGCGATATCGGCGCTGGCCAGCGTGTAGCGCAGCTCCATGCCATCGCCCTTGGTCGACGGCTGGCCGTAGGCCACGCTGCGCACACCGGTGCGCACGTTGAGCACCGGAATCGCCATGTCTCGGTCGATCAGCAGGCTTACCTCGGACACCAGCGGGTACACGCGCGTGATCTGGCCGAGCACGCCGTTTTCGTCGATCACAGGTGAGCCGGCCTGCACGCCTTGTGTCTGTCCCCGATCAATCACGATCTTGCGCGAGTAGGGGTCGGCTGCGTCGTACAGCACCTGGGCGCCCATGGCTTGCGTGCCCGCGCGCTCGCGCATGACCAGCAGCGCGCGCAGGCGCTGATTTTCCAGCTGCATCTGTTCGAGTTGCAGGTTGCGATCGGCCTGCGTGGCCAAGCGCTTGAGGGCTTCGCCTTCGCTTTGCTGAGCCTTGTGCAGCGACGTGAAGTACCCACCCACACCGGCCATGGCCTGCACCGGTTGCAGCACCAGCCACTGTGCCGGATACAGGGCGGCGGCGATGCCGGCCCGCAGGGGCCGCGCCACTTCAAAGCGCAGGTCGGCGACCATGAGGAACAGGGCCAGGGCGCTGAACACAACCAGTTTTGACAGCGCCGACGGGCCCTGCTTGAAGAAGGGGGGCGGGGTGCGGTCCAGGGTGCCCAGTGGCATGACGCTCGGGGTGGGTCTGGTGGTGTGTGGATGGGCGTGCGCCGGGGTGCGGCGCGCGCCTTATTCGCTGGTGAAGATGGTGCCCAGGCGCTCCATGCGCTCCAGGGCCATGCCGCAACCGCGTACCACGCAGGTCAGCGGCTCTTCGGCCACCAGCACCGGAAGGCCGGTTTCTTCGGCCAGCAGGCGATCCAGGTCGCGCAGCAGGGCGCCGCCGCCCGTGAGCATCATCCCGCGCTCCGCAATGTCGGCGCCCAGTTCGGGCGGCGTGTGCTCCAGCGCCATCTTCACCGCAGAGACGATGTTGTTCAGCGGGTCGGTGAGCGCTTCAAGGATCTCGTTGCTGGAAATGGTGAAGCTGCGCGGCAC
>JANPKR010000249.1:0-2782 GCA_031426175.1 Hydrogenophaga sp.
TGGTCAGCCTGGAGTGGCAGCGCCCGATCTTCAACGCCAACGGCCGCTCGCCGGTGGAGAGCGTGCTGTTCATCGACGGCGGCGCTGTGGCCGACCGCGCGGGCGACCTCAAACCTCTGTGGGGCGTGGGCACCGGCGTGCGCTACAACAGCCCGGTGGGCCCGCTGCAGCTCGATCTGGCCTACGGGCTGGAGACCAAGCGGCTGCGATTGCACCTCAACGTGGGCTTCACGTTTTGAGCGAGCCACCCGTTCAACAGAACACCCGGCGGCGCGTGCTCGGCGGCATCGGCTGGTTTGCGCTCTGGCTGCCCGGAGCCCTGCTCGGTCTGGTGCTGGCGGCGGCCATCGCCGCCTGGGTGTGGGCCGGCACCGCAGGCTCGCTGGCGCAGGCCATTGGCTGGGGTCAGGGCTATATGGCGAAGCAAGGGCAAAGCGCGGGCACGCTGACCGTGGGTGAGGTGCAGGGCAGCCTGCGCAACGGTGGTGAGATCGGGCGGCTGCAGTGGCAGCGCGACGAACTGAGCGTGCAGGCCACCGGCGTGCGCATCGCGCTGGACAACCGCTTCTGGTTGGATGCCCTGCTCGCGCGCGGCCTGCGCCTGTCGCAGTTCGACATCGGCCGCCTGCAGATCACCGACCGCCGCCCGCCCACGCCGGTGGAGCCGCTGCAGCCCATCACCCTGCCCATGGCCGTGACGCTGCCTTGGTCGGTGGGTGAACTGGTGCTGAATGGCAAACAGGAAGTCTCGCTGAGCACCCTCAAGGGCCAGTACCGCTACCGCCCCGCCGACAGCCTGTGGAACCTCGGCGTGGCCGACGCCCACCAGCTCGATCTGGAAAACCTGCAGGTGGCCGGCGGGCGGTACCAGATCCAGGCGGTGCTGGGCGCGCAGGCGCCCATGCCGCTGCGGGTGGACGCACAGGGCGAGGTGAAGGCAACCGTACCCGGCGGCGAAAACCTGGTGCTCAAGGCCATCGCCAAGGTGACGGGCCAGCTCGCCGAGTCCGACGCGGCGCTGGACGCCACCGCCAGCCTCACCACCAACACGGCGGGTGCCACCGCCATTGCTTCCGACACGCCGGTGCTCGACGCCTCCGCGCGCATCCGCCCCTGGAAGACCCAGCCCATCGAATCGGCCAATGCGCGCATGAACCGGCTCGACCTCGCCGCGCTTTGGCCGCAGGCCCCGGTGACCGAACTCAGCGGCACCGTGGTGGCGCAACCCGAAGGCGACGCCTGGCGCGCCCAGGTGCGCCTGACCAACGCCGTGCCCGGCCCGGCGGACAAGCAGCGCCTGCCACTGCAGAGCCTGCAGGCCGATCTGGAACAGCGCGGCGCGCGCTGGACGCTGACCAACCTGGACGCCCAGCTCGGCGGTGGCCGCTTGCAAGGCCAGGGCTGGCGCCAGACAGCGTCCTCACCCCTGGGTGACTTCCAGGGTGAACTCAAGGCCAGCCGCATCAATCCCGCCGCACTCTGGAGCAGCATCGCGCCGGCCGCGCTCGACGGCACGTTCTCCGCCCGCGCGGTGAACGCCGAATCGGCGAGCCCGGCGATCGACCTCATCGCCGTGGTCAAGCCCTCGGGCACCCAGCCCAAGGCCGGCCAGCTCGCCGGCCTGCGCCTGCGCGACCTGAACCTGCAAGGCCGCTGGACACCGCAGCCCGACAACGCCGCGCTTGGCGTGCTCGACCTGCGCACGCTCAGCGCCGGCCTGGCCGATGCCACGCTGGACGGCCAGGGCCAGCTCGATGTGGGCGCGCGCCGTTTCGACGGACGCCTCGCGCTCAAGCTGCCAGGCGCCCAAGGCGAGTGGCAGGGCCGCGCGGCCCACGCACAAGGCAAGGGCGAATTCAACCTGGCGCTGGACGATGCGTCGCGCGTGCTCGCCTGGGTGAAGAGCCTGCAGACCTTGCCGGTGCTCGGGCCGATGCTGCGCGCGCAGCTTGACGCACAGCCCGGCCTGCAAGCCGAGGGCAACGCCCGCCTCACCGCCAGCTGGGACGGCGGCCTGGGCGTGCTCGGTTACCCCGCGCCCGTGACCGGCGCCACCACCGCCGCACCGCCGCGCGTGCAGGCCCGCCTGCAGGCACCGCGACTCGTCATCACACGCGGCACCGCGGCGCGCGCGGCCGACCCGGCCACCGGCACCGCCGCCGTGGTGGGCACGCTGCAAACACTGAGCCTGGCCAACCTGAACCTGCAGGCCAGCGGCCAGCCCCACCAGCTCGACATCACCGCCACCGGCCAGGCCGAACAAGGCCCCTGGCGCGGCACGCTGGACACCCAGGGCAAGCTGCAGCTGGGCAGCGCGCAACAACCCGACATCGACAGCGGGCGGCTGGACCTCAGCCGCCTGCAACTGCGCGCCACCGACAGCGCGCGCAAGGACCGCGTGGTGGGCTGGACGCTGCAAAGCGTTGCTGCGCTCGGCCTGCGCTGGCAGGATGCGCGCAGCGCCATCAACCTGCAGGCCGACGCCGGCCAGTTGCGCCTGCAACCCACGTTCGGCAACCGGGCAGGTACAACCGCAACCGCCGCCACCAACCCCATGACCGTGGCGTGGGACCAGCTCAGCTGGCAGAAGGGTGCACTGGCAACACGCGGCCAGCTCACCGGCCTGCCGCTTTCATGGGTGGACGCCTTCACCACCGCCGAGGGCGCGAAAAGCGGCCCGCTGAGCCAGGCCGGCCTGGGTGGCGATGTGGTGTTTGACGGCAGCTGGGACTTCCTTCTGCCCGCCGACGCCGCCACACCGCCGCGCCTGAGCGCGCAGCTG
>JANPKR010000250.1:0-1797 GCA_031426175.1 Hydrogenophaga sp.
CAACCAAAACGCAGCCGTGCGCAGCACCGTGGCGCTCAACGAGCGTTTTGGTCTCACGCCAGGCGTGCCTTTGGCCGCCAGCGAACTGCGCGAAGCCAGCCCGGAAGGTTTCAGCTCCACCACCCCGATGGGCACGGGCAACCGCGCCACCGATTCAGCGCCCGCCCCCGTCGGCGCCACGGCCGGAGACACGTCCATGGGCTCCGACAGCACCGGTTCAGACGCCAGCGCCTTCGACCAGGCAGACGCACAGGCCGGCAATCCCTTTGCCGATGCCAACGCCGCCGAAGAACCCACCGTGACCCACTGGGGCACGCAACACCTGCGCCACGCCAGCCTGCGCGTGGATGGCGAAGCGGGTGAGCAAGCCATCGACATCCAGCTCTCGATGAAGGGCCAGGAAGTGCAGGTGGAGTTCAAGACCGACAACGCCGAAGCACGCGCCTCGCTGCGCGAGAACGCGGGCGAGTCGCTGGCCGACCTGCTGAACAAGAGCGGTATCCAGCTGGGTGGTGTGTCGGTCGGGTCGCACGGTCAGCCGGGGTCGCGCAGTGAGGGTGGATCGACTCGGCAAAACGGCGTTCGGGGTGTGGCTCAAGCCAGCCTCCCGCCCGTCACGGAGACATCGAGATCCGTTCATACGGTCCCTCGAGCCGACGGCAGCCAGCCGCTGGACGTCTTTGCATAGGGCCACGAACTGCTCCAACGAACCCTTGAATAAGCGCCTTTTCAGGCGCTTATCTCATGACCGGCACCCGGGCCCCCGCCCAATAATTCTTCAAACCCCACACGTTCTCCGCGTGTGACGCCCTCCTCCCAGCGGGGGCCATTTGAAGGATGCCCATGTCTGCTGCCGCCACCGCAACCGCCGCTCCCGCCGACGCGCCCAAGAAGAAGAGCAAGAAGCTGCTGTTCATCATCATCGGTGTGGTGGTGCTGGCCCTCGTTGGTGCCGGTGCCGCCTTCTTCATCATGAAGAAAAATGCCGCTGCGGCCGACGACGAGTTTGCAGACGAGGAACCAGCGGCCCATATGGCCAAGGACCCCAAGAACGCACCGGTGTTCATGCCGCTGGAGAACATGGTGGTCAACCTCGCCGATCCCGGTGGCACCCGTTTCATCCAGCTTGGACTCACGCTGCAACTGCAAGACGCCAAAACCGAAGCCGATGTGAAGCTCTACATGCCCAGCATCCGAAGCCAGGTGCTGTTGTTGATCTCCCAGCGCACGGCCGACGAGATGTTGCAGGTGCAGGGCAAGGCCAAGCTGGCCAAGGACATCATTGCGGCGATCTCCCAGGAGATGGGCTACGAGGTCGCCGACGCCGAGGCTGAACACGCCGACGAAGCACCGAAAAAGAAGAAGAAAGCAAAGGCACCACCCAACCCGGTGCAGGCCGTGCTGTTCTCCAGCCTCATTGTTCAGTGATCCGGGCACACCACCATGGCTGACGCATTTCTGTCCCAGGAAGAGATTGACGCCCTGCTCGAAGGCGTCACCGGCGAAAGCCAGAAGCTCGCCAAGGAAGACGCGCCCACCGGCGCCGTGCGCGACTACAACCTGCAAAGCCAGGAGCGCATCGTGCGTGGGCGCATGCCCACCATGGAGATCGTCAACGAGCGCTTCTCGCGCAACCTGCGTCTGGGTCTCGTCAAATTCATCCGCCGCAGCCCCGAGATCTCGGTGGGCGCGGTGCAGGTGCAAAAGTACAGCGCCTTTCTGCGCGAACTCGTGGTGCCGACCAACTTCAACATCATGGCCATTCGCCCGCTGCGCGGCAACGGGCTGGTGGTGTGC
>JANPKR010000251.1:0-7839 GCA_031426175.1 Hydrogenophaga sp.
GGGTGTGTCCTGTGGCAGCTGGTCAAGCTGGTCGTAGGTGAGCACGCGGCTGTACACGCCCAGGCTTTCGCAAAACGCCACATTGCCCGCCGAGGTGAGTCCCACCACCTCCACCTCGGGTCGGTGTGCCAGCTGTGCAGCTGTGGCGTAGGCCGTCTTGCTGCTGGCCGACGAGAGCAGCATCACGCCGCGTTTGCCGCCTGCGTTCGTGCCAAAAAAGTGGTTGTCGGCCAGGAAGTCGTCGATCAGCCAGGCGGTGAGGAAAAGCGGGCGCAGCAAGGCCTGCAGCGGCTCGGTGGCCGGGTCGTGGAGGGAGTCCACCGCGCAACGCAGATAGTTGTTGTAGACCGGGTGCAGCGTGGCGCGGTGGGGTGCGCTGTCAGAGAAGCCTTCGGGTGAGATGCGCGCGGGTGTGAGCACCGCGTGCGAGGCCATGGGCCAGTAGCCGTACAGCCGCTCGCCCACGGCCACGCCGTGGCAGCGGCTCTGTTCCACCACGCCAAATCCCCACACCGGCACCACGCCCCAGGCCGCAGCGTCGTCCCCGGACGGCGCAACCGGGAAGAACTGCCAGTAGCTCATGGCGTCACCAAAGGCTGCGTAGGTGATGTTGTTGGAGGTGTAGGCGAAGTGCTCGATGCGCACGCGGATCTCGCCCTCCGGCAGCGGTGCGTCGGGCAGTTGCACGGTGCGGGTGGTGGCGAGCTGGTCCTTGCGGACCTGGAACTGTGTGGTCATGGTGAGGCCTGCTGGGTGGTGACGGGCGCTGCCATGTTGCACCGTTGTGGCGCCCAGGGATGTCACGCGTGTTCGCAGATCCACCCAATGCCCCCGCAGTGGCGAAATCTGTGGCCCCCCGCTAACCTGCGTCTCATGATCTCCTTCATCGTGCCGGCCTACAACGAAGAGCACCTGCTGGGCGGCACCCTGCGGGCCATCAAAGCGGTGGTCCAGGCGCTGGACGAACCGTGCGAAGTGATCGTGGTGGACGACGGCTCCACCGACCGCACCGCCGACATCGGCCGCGAGCACGGCGCCCGTGTGGTGGCCGTGGCCCACCGGCAGATTGCAGCCACGCGCAACGCGGGTGCGCGGGTGGCACAGGGCGATGTGTTCATCTTTGTCGATGCCGACACGCGGGTGCACGAAGCGCTGGTGCGTCTGGCATTGCAAGCCTTGCACGCAGGTGCGGTGGGCGGTGGTGCCGTGGTGCGCTTTGACGGCGCCATGCCGCTGTACGCCCGGGTGTTCGTGCCGCTGGTGGTGAAGCTGCTGCAGGTCAGCCGCATGGCCGCTGGCTGTTTTCTTTTCTGCACGCGCAGCGCGTTCGAAGCCGTGGGGGGGTTCGACGAAACCTACTTTGCTGCCGAAGAACTGCGCCTGAGCCATGCACTCAGGCGGCAAGGCAAGTTTGTGATCCTGCGCGAGCCTGTGTTGAGTTCAGGGCGCAAGCTGCGCACGCATTCAGCGCGCGAAATGGTCACGCTGTTTGGCCACCTGTTTCGCGGCGGCCTCGGTGCGGTGAAGCAGCGCCAGGGCCTGGAGCTCTGGTACGCGCAGAGGCGCGAAGACCCGCACGAGGAAGGCTGAGTCTTCGCCGCGGAGTTCAACGAAAAACGAGGAACAAAATGATGATGAGCAAGATAGCGCCGCCGCCGATGTACATGGTTTTCTCCTGAGCGCTGCCGTCCCTCGTCGAGGGTCCAAAGCATCTGCCTGGGGATGCATCTGACCACCCGACAGGGCGCCGGTCTGTTCGCCAGCCAACACTCGTTTCAGCCACTTGTGCAATGTGCAACCTCTACAACATGACCCCCAAAGGCACGGCCGAGCGCTACCTCGGCAGCGTGGGAGCGAGCGTCGATGTCGAAGACTTCGCGCCGGCCACGGTGGGGCCTTTTCAAACCGGGCTGATGGTTCGCCCGGGCTTGCCGGGCGAACGCGCCCAACTGGTCGGGCGACTGGGCCAGTGGGGCATGATCCGCGCCGGCAGCGCCACGCGGCGACCCGCCTCACGCGCCGTGCTCACCAACAACGCGCGCATTGAAGGCATCCATGAGCGGGTGACTTACCGCCAGCCATGGATGCAGGGCCAACGCTGCCTGATCCTCGCGGACTGGTACCAGGAACCCAACTGGGAGACGGGCAAGAACATCTGGTGGCGTCTGCGCCGCGCGGATGGTGCGCCCTGGGCGTTGGCGGGTCTGTGGTCGCAGTGGACCGACCCACAAACCGGCGAGTTGGTCCCCAACTTCACCATGATCACCTGCAACTGCGACGGCCACCCGCTGCTGGGCCGTCTGCACAAACCCGACCCCAAGCTGCCGCCTGACCAGCAGGACAAGCGGGCTGTGGCCCACATCGATCCGGCTGACTGGCACACCTGGCTGCATGGCGCGCAAGCCGATGCACAGGCGCTGGTGCGGCCGCAAGCCACCGAGGTGTTTGATCTGGCCGATGCGCACGCCACCGATGCGGTGCTGGCCTCGAACGCACCCGGCGCAGGTACCCAGGGCAGCCTGCTTTAAAGGTCCGAACGCACCGGCGCCGGTTTGACGACCCGCCGGCGATTCAGCACCACCTGCGCCACCAGGGCCACGCTGCCCAGGCCCAACATCAACCAGCCGAGGTTGACCGCGCCCTCATGCGGCACGAGACCCACCGCGTAGCCGCCCACCGCGCCCAGGAGCTGCTGCGCCAGACCCGCCACGGCGGCGGCCGAGCCCGCCAGCGCGGGCACCAGCCCCACCGTGCCGGTGAGCGCCGGAGGCACCAGGAAACCATTGCCCAGGCCCAGCAGCATGAGCGGCAAGGCAAAAGCCAGCGGCGTGTCCACGTTGGCCAGGGCCAGCACCAGCATGAGTGCGATGCCGCCCACCGAGAACACCTGGCCCAGCATCATCATGGTCCGGTCGCCGGTGCGGTGCACCAGGCGGGTGGTGAGGTAATTGCCCACGATGTAGGACAGCGGCACGACCATGATGTAGTAGCCGATGCCCGCCGGCCCCACGCCGTAGCTGCCCAGCACGATGGGTGCTCCCGCGAGGAAAGCGTAGAAGGTGCCCGTGGTGAGCGAGAGGATGAGCACGAACAGCAGGAACGAAGGCTCGCGCGCGAGGCGCACATACGACGCCACCATGGCGCCCAGCCAGTGCGGCTGCACGGTGGTGGTCGGTTTGTGGTCGGGCAAGCCTTTCCACGCCGCCACGAACAACAGCACGGCCAACACAGCCATCAGCACAAAGTTGGCCTGCCAGCCCAGGCGCACATGGATCTGCCCGCCCAGGATGGTGGCGGTGGGCGGGATCAGGCCCATGGCCATGCCCACATAGGCCATCACACGCGTGCGCTCCGGCCCGGTGAACAGGTCCTGCACCATGGCCCGGCCCACCACCATGCCGGCTGCGCAACCCGCGCCCTGCAGCACGCGCGCTGCCGTGAGCCATGCCAGGCTGGGCGAGAGCGCTGCCAGCACCGAGCCCAGGCCAGCGAGCGTGAGACCGAACATCAACACCTTCTTGCGCCCCCAGCGGTCGGACCACGGACCGTAGAGCAGTTGCAAGCCACCGTAGGCCACCACGTAGCCGCTGAAGGTGAGCTGCACGCTCGCCTGATCCGATCCAAACAGAGCGCCCCACTCCTGCATGGACGGCAGGCAGATCGTCATGGCGAGCAGGCCGAAGGCCAGCTGCGCGATCAGGTTGGCAATCAGCGGGGCGTGGGAGGGGGTGGGAGATGTGGCAGCGGACATAAGGGAACCGGGGGAGGCGGGAGTCTAAGTCACTGCCCATGACTTGACCCGCGTCAAGGTTGAATGGTGACCTGGGTGGTCGAATGACCGTTGGCATTTTTCGCCCCACCCCTCCGTTGAACGCCGCACCTCCCGACGCCGAACCTGTCTTCATCGCCCAGGGCCTGACCAAGGTCTACGGTGAGGGCGCCACCGCCGTGCACGCGCTGCGCGGGGTCGACCTGTCGATCGTGCGCGGCGAGTTCGTGGTGTTGCTCGGCGCTTCGGGCAGCGGCAAGTCGACCTTGCTCAACATCCTGGGCGGGCTGGACAGCGCCAGCGCCGGCACCGCGCGTTGGGTGCACGCAGGTGAGTCGCACGAGCTCACCGGGGCCAGCGACGCCGAACTCACGCGCTACCGGCGCAAGCACGTGGGCTTCGTGTTCCAGTTCTACAACCTCATCCCCAGCCTCACCGCGCTGGAAAACGTGGCCCTCGTCACCGACCTGGCCGACGACCCCATGCCGCCCGAAGAGGCGCTGGCCCTGGTGGGCCTGAGCGAGCGCATGAACCACTTTGTCTCGCAGCTCTCGGGCGGCGAGCAGCAGCGCGTGGCGATTGCGCGCGCCATCGCCAAGCGGCCTGCGGTGCTGCTGTGCGACGAACCCACCGGTGCACTGGACTGTGCCACCGGCGTGATGGTGCTGCAGGCCATCGAACACGTGAACCGCACGCTGGGCACGACCACCGTGGTGATCACACACAACGCACCCATTGCCGACATGGCCGATCGCGTGCTGCGCCTGGCCGATGGGTGCATCAAGGACACGCATGTCAACGAGAACAAGGTGGCCGCCTCCACCCTGAAGTGGTGACACCCCCATGAAGGCCCTGGACACCAAACTCTGGCGCGACCTCAGGCGTCTGCGCGCCCAGGTGGCCACCATCGCGGTGGTGGTGGCCATCGGCGTGGCTGGTTTCGTGGGCATGTTCTCGGTGCACGAATCGCTCAAGGGTTCGCGCGACAACTTCTACCGCGACAACCGCCTCGCCGACCTGTTTGCCAGCGTCAAACGCGCGCCGGTGCACCTGGGCGCGCGCCTGGCCGCCATTCCGGGCGTGGCCGAGGTGAAGCTCGACGTGGTGATGGACGCGCAGATCGCCCTGCCCGAGGCCGACGCACCGGTGACCGGCCGCTTCATCGGTCTGGACCTGGCCCGCGCGCACGCGCAGCGCCAGGGGCTGAACGCACTCACGCTGCGCAGCGGACGCTGGCCCGAGCGCGGCCGCGCACTGGAGGCGGTGGTGAGCGACCGGTTTGCAGTGGCGCGTGGTCTGAAGCCCGGCGACCGGGTGAACGCGATCCTCAACGGCCGCCTGGAGCCGGTGCACCTGGTGGGCACCGCCATTTCGCCCGAATACGTGTTCGCCTCGCGCGGCGGTGCGCCCGACGACCAGACCTTCGGTATCTGGTGGATCGACCACGAGCGCATGGCCCACGCCTTCGACCTGCAGGGTGCCTTCAACCAGGCGTCGCTGCGGCTGGACGCTGGCGCCTTGCAACCCGCCGTGATCGAACAGGCCGACAGCCTGCTGGATGCCTACGGCACGCTGGGCGCAGTGGGCCGCGACAGACAGCTCTCGGCCAAGATCGTGGCCGACGAGCTCTCGCAACTCAAGGTCATGGGCACGGTGCTGCCGTCCATCTTTCTCGCGGTGGCCATGTTCATCCTCAACGTGGTGATCAGCCGCCAGGTGGCCACACAGCGAAGCCAGATCGCCGCATTGAAGGCACTGGGTTACAGCGACGGTGCCATCGCCTGGCACTACATCAAGCTCTCCATGGTGATTGCCGGCCTGGGCGTGGCGGCGGGGCTGGGCCTGAGCCTGGTCATCGGGCAGCTGATGCTGGGGCTGTATGACGAGGTATTCCGTTTCAACCACCTGGCCTATGTCACCACGCCGTGGCTGGTGGCGGCTTCCGCGGGGCTGGCGTTCGCCGCTGCCGCAGCAGGCACCTGGACGGCGATCCGCACCGTGGTCCGCCTGCGCCCCGCGCAGGCCATGCAGCCCCCGGCTCCTCCGAGCTACCGGCAGACCCTGATCGAGCGACTCGGCCTGGGCCGGCACGTGAGCACCGGTGCGCTGATGGTCATCCGCAATTTCGAGCGCCGCCCGCTGCGCGCGGCCTTCACCGTGACCGGAATCGCGATGTCGGTGGCGCTGCAGATTTCAGGCGCGTTCTGGCTGGACGCCATCGCCCACATCGTCGACGTGCAGTTCCGCCAGGTGCAGCAGGGCGATGTGATGGTGAGCTTTCACCGCCCGGTGCCGCTGGCGGTGGTGCAAGACCTGCGACGCCTGCCGGGCGTGATGGACGCCGAGCCTTACCGCAGCGAACCGGTGCGCGTGCGCCGGCTGGGCCACAGCGAAGACGCCTCCCTCACCGGCCTGATCGACGGTGCACAGCTGCTGCGTGCGGTGGACGATGCGCGGGGTCATGTCGCCCTGCCGTCCAGCGGGCTGGTGATGTCGACGCTGTTGGCCGAGGCCGTGGGTGCGCGCGTGGGCGACCGCGTGGAAATCGAGTTCCGCCTGTGGCACCAGCGGCGCGTCACGGTGCAGGTGGTCGACATCGTGCACACCATGATGGGCAAACAGGCCTTCATGAACCTGGACACCATGAACTCCCTGGCGCGCGACGGTGCCGGCGTGGCCGAGGCGGCGCTGAGGGTGGACCCGCTGGCCATGGGCGAGTTCTGGGCGGCGGTCAAGCGCGCGCCGGTCATCTCGGCGGTGTTCGACAAGGCCGGCTCCATGGCCAGTTTCAACGAAACCACTTCGCGCAACATGGGTGTGTTCAGCGGCATCCTCACACTCTTCGCCGTGGCCATGGCGGTGGGTATCGTTTACAACGCCGCGCGCATCACCTTGTCTGAACGCGCATGGGAACTGGCCAGCCTGCGCGTGCTGGGCATGACACGCGCGGAAGTCTCGGTGCTGCTGCTCGGCGAGCTGGGTGCCGAACTGCTCCTGGCCCTGCCCATCGGCGCGATGGCCGGCTGGGCACTGGCCACCTTGATGATGCAACTCATGTCCTCGGACAACATCGATTTCCCGGTGGTGATCGAACCCGCCACCTACGCCTGGGCCGCGCTCATCGTGCTGGCCGCAGGCGTGGTGAGTGCCTTGCTGGTGCGTCGCCAGATCGACCGGCTCGACCTGGTCGCTGTTTTGAAAGTCCGCGAATGAACGCCATGAATCACAACAACCGCTGGCGCCGCTGGGCACCTTGGGTGATCGCTGCCCTGCTGGTCAGTGCCCTCGCCTGGTGGGCGTTCCAGCCGCGTCCCTTGCTGGTGGAAGTGGCGCCGGTCACCACCGGCCGTTTCGAGCAAGCCATCGAAGAAGACGGCCAGTTGCGCCTGAAGCACCGCTACCTGATCTCTGCGCCCACCCAGGCCGAGCTGGCGCGGCCCACGCTCAAGGTGGGTGACACCGTGCGCGCGGGCGATGTGGTGGCCACGCTGACCCCGGTGGCGCCGCAGATGATCGACGCACGCACGCGGCTGGTGCTTCAGCAGCGCGTGGGCAGTGCCGACGCGGTGCGCCGCGCCACCAGCGCGCAACTGCAACGCCTGGAGACCGCACTGGCCCAGGCCAGCCTGGAGGCCGAACGCGCGCAGAAACTCGCGCGGGATAACTTCATTGCGCCCTCCGCGCTCGACCAGGCGGTGCTGGCGCGGCGCTCGTCGCAACAGGCGCTGGACGCCGGGCGGGCCGAAGTGCGGGCCGCGGAGTTCGCGCTGACCGAAGCCCAGGCCGCTCTGGCGCGCTCCGAGCCCGGCGCGGGCACGCGCGTCGAAGGCCTGTGGGCACTCAAGAGTCCGGTCAACGGCCAGGTGATCAAACTGCACCTGGACAGCGCCTCCCCCGTGACAGCGGGCCAGCACCTGCTGGAGATCGGTGACATCGCAGCGGTGGAAGCCGTGGTCGACGTGCTCTCCAACGAGGTGCAGCAGATCGCGCCGGGTGCGCCCGTGAGCCTGACGCTCACCACCGGCGCACCCGCCCTGCCCGGCCATGTGGTGCGCATCGAGCCGGTGGCG
>JANPKR010000252.1:0-2141 GCA_031426175.1 Hydrogenophaga sp.
TACGAGGCCAATCCGGTGGGCATGCTCATCGAGCAGGCCGGTGGCCGCGCCAGCACCGGGCGCGAGCCCATGCTGGGCGTGCAGCCCACCGAGCTGCACCAGCGCATCGGCCTGGTGTTTGGCTCGAAGAACGAGGTCGAGCGCATCGAGCGCTACCACCGTGAGCCGCAAGCCTTCAAGGGCGACAGCAACCCGCTGTTTGCCGAGCGAAGCCTGTTCCGCGATTGAGCGACATCACAACAACAACCGAGGAGTCCCCATGTCAGAGCGCCACCCCATCATCGCAATCACCGGTTCCAGCGGCGCAGGCACCTCCACCGTCACGCGCACCTTCGAAAACATCTTTCGACGCGAAGGCGTGAGCGCTGCGATCATTGAGGGCGACAGCTACCACCGCTTTGATCGCAAGGAGATGAAGGTGAAGATGGCCGAGGCCGAAGCGGCCGGCAACCTGAATTTCAGCCACTTCGGCGCCGAGTCCAACCTGTTCGACGAGATCGAAAGCCTGTTCCGCACTTACAGCAAGTCGGGTACCGGCAAGAGCCGCAAATACCTGCACAACAGCGAGGAGGCCGCGCCCTACCTACAGGAGCCCGGCACCTTCACCGCCTGGGAGTCGCTGCCCGAGGACACCGACATGCTGTTCTATGAAGGCCTGCACGGTGCGGTGGTCACGCCCGAGGTGGATGTGGCGCAGTACCCCGACCTGCTGGTGGGCGTGGTGCCGGTGATCAACCTGGAGTGGATCCAGAAACTCTGGCGCGACAAGAACATGCGCGGCTACAGCGCCGACGCGGTGACCGACACCATCCTGCGCCGCATGCCCGACTACGTGAACTACATCTGCCCACAGTTCCAGCACACGCACGTGAACTTCCAGCGCGTGCCCATCGTCGACACCAGCAACCCGTTCATCTCGCGCGATGTGCCCACCGCCGACGAGAGCATGGTGGTGATCCGGTTTGCCAAGCCCAAGGGCATCGACTTTCAGTACCTGCTCAACATGATCAACGGCTCCATGATGAGCCGCGCCAACACCATCGTGGTGCCCGGGGGCAAGATGGAACTGGCGATGCAGCTGATCTTCACGCCCTTCATCTGGCGCATGGTGGAGCGCAAGAAGCGCGCGATGGGTCTGGCCTGAAGGCGAAGGGAACACTCAGATGAAGAACCCTTCTTCAGCGCTCGCCCGCCAGATGGCCAACGCAATCCGCATGCTTGCGGTGGACGCGGTGGAGCAAGCGAAGAGTGGCCACCCGGGTGCGCCCATGGGCATGGCCGACATCGCCGAGGTGCTGTGGAACCGCCACCTGCGCCACAACCCGGCCAACCCGCACTGGCCCGACCGAGACCGCTTTGTGCTCTCCAACGGCCACGGCTCGATGCTTATTTACGCGCTCTTGCACCTCACCGGCTACGACTTGCCCATGAGCGAGTTGAAGGCGTTTCGCCAGCTGCACAGCAAGACCGCCGGCCACCCCGAGGTGGGCGTGACGCCAGGTGTGGAAACCACCACCGGCCCACTGGGCCAGGGCATCAGCAACGCGGTGGGCATGGCGCTGGCCGAGAAGCAACTGGCCAGCGAATTCAACCGCCCCGGCCACGCCGTGGTGGATCACTTCACCTACGCGTTTCTGGGCGACGGATGTTTGATGGAGGGCATCAGCCACGAGGCGTGTTCGCTCGCCGGCACCTTGCGGCTGTCCAAGCTGGTCGCCTTTTACGACGACAACGGCATCTCGATCGACGGCCATGTGGAAGGCTGGTTCACCGACGACACGCCCCAGCGCTTCGAGGCCTATGGCTGGTACGTGATCCCGAAGGTGGATGGCCATGACCCCAGGGCTGTGGAGCTCGCGCTCATCGCCGCCAAAGAGCAGGCCCGCCGCCCCGACGGCAAGCCCACACTCATCTGCTGCCAGACCGTGATCGGCCAAGGCTCACCCAACAAGGCCGGCACGCACGATGTGCACGGCGCAGCCCTGGGCGCGGCCGAGGTACAGGCCACGCGCGAAGCGCTGGGCTGGAGCGCGCCACCGTTTGAAGTACCGACCGATGTGGGACTCGCCTGGCACGCCGTGGACCGTGGGCAAGCGCTGGAAGCCGAATGGCAACGCCGCTTTGATGCCTACCGAGCCGAG
>JANPKR010000253.1:0-3458 GCA_031426175.1 Hydrogenophaga sp.
CGGTCCAGCGTGGCCTTGGGTGTGCCGGCCGGGGCAAACAGGCCGTAGTACGGCACGTCTTCAAACCCCTTGAGACCGAGCTCGGCAAACGTCGGCACCTCGGGCATGGCGGCTTGGCGCTGCGATCCCATCACGGCCACCACGCGCAACTTGCCGGCCTTGTGGTTCTCGATGAAGTCGGGGATAGACGCAACGCCGGCGGGAATCTGGTTGCCCAGCATGTCGGCCATCATCGGCGCGCTGCCCCGGTAAGGCGCAGCCACAAGGTCCAGCCCGTTCTGCTTCGCGATCACCTGCACCAGGAACTGCGGCACCGAAGCCGGAGCGGGGATGCCCACCGTGCCCTTGCCCCCGGCCGCTTTCAAACCATCCACATAGGCTTTGAAGGTGGTGGCGGGCGTGCCGCTGCTCACAGCGAAAGCGTTGACGAAGGTGGCGAAACCCGCCACCGGCACGAAGTCCCAGGCCGGCTCGTAACCCGGCGCCTTCATGACCATGGGCAGGATCGTGATGCTGTGGTCGTGGCTGAGAAACAGCGTGTTGCCGTCCGCAGCCGAAGCCTTGAGCGCCTGCGCTGCGATCTGCCCGCCCGCGCCGGGCTTGTTGTCCACGATGACCGGGTGACCCAGCTCTTCCTTGAGCCTTTCGCCCAGGATGCGCGCGATCGCGTCCGTGCCGCCACCGGGCGGAAAGCCCACCAGGATGCGGGTGGTGGTTTGCGCGTGGGCCAGGCCGAAACCGACCATGAATGAGGCCGCAATGGCGGCACGGCGTGTGATGGAAAACGACATGGATACCTCCTGTCAAAAAGTCACTGGGATTCGGCGTCAACCACCGACGCGGCGGTGCGAAAGGCCTCGACCGCGGTGGGCACGCCGCAGTACACGGCCACCTGCAGCAACACCTCTTGCAACTCGGCCGGTGTGGCGCCGTTGTTGAGCGCACCACGCACGTGCCCCTTGAGCTCGTTCTGCTTGCCCAACGCGGCCAGCATGGTCACGGTGATGAGGCTGCGCGTTTTCAGGTCCAGCGTGCCGCGCTGCCACACGTCGCCCCAGGCCTTGCGCGTGATGTGCTGCTGGATCGGCTCGGTGAAGGGCGTCATGTTGTTGAAGGCGTTGGTCACAAAGGCCTCGCCCATGACCCGCTTGCGCATGGCCAGGCCGCGTTCGAATTCGGGGTCGATATTGTCTTGCATGGTGTGTTCCTGAGAGGAGGGAAAGAAGCTGTCAGCAACGATACCGCAGGCCCGCCGCGGCCGGTACGATGCACGGCCCAAGCCTCGCCACACACAACCCCGGAGACACCCATGACCCGCTACCCAGCCCCCGACATCAACGATCTGCCCGAGGACATCAAGGCCAAGGTGCTCGAAGTGCAGGCCAAGGCCGGTTTTGTGCCCAACGTGTTTCTGGCGCTTGCCCGCCGCCCGGCCGAGTGGCGCGCCTTCTTTGCGTACCACGACGCGCTCATGCTCAAGGAGGAAGGCTCACTCACCAAGGGCGACCGCGAAATGATCGTCACCACCACGAGTGCAGCCAACCACTGCCTGTATTGCGTGGTGGCGCACGGCGCCATCCTGCGCATCCACGAAAAGAAACCGCTGGTGGCCGACCAGGTGGCGGTCAACCACCACAAGGCCGACATCACACCGCGCCAGAAGGCCATGCTCGATTTCGCGATGAAGGTCTGCCTGACCTCGCACGAGATCAACGACGACGACTTCACTCCGTTGCATTCCCACGGTTTTTCCGACGAAGACATCTGGGACATCGCCGCCATCACCGCCTTCTTCGGCCTGTCCAACCGCATGGCCAGCTTCAGCAACATGCAGCCCAACCCGGAGTTCTATCTCATGGGGCGGGTGCCGAAGGCCAAGCCCGCCTGAAGTCAGCCTTGCAGGTGCACCCTCAGCGTGTCAGGAATCGGCGCTGACTTCTGCCGCGGAAAGTTCACCCACACCGTGGTCGCGCCACCCGAGGCGTACAGCGTTTTCGGATCATCGGCTCGTGTCAACGTGCACCAGGTCTCGAAGCTGCTGCGTCCCACATCGCTGGCAAACATGGTGGCGATCACGTCACCCGGGTATTCGAGCTGCTTGTGGAAAGTGCAGAAGGCGTTGACGATGACCGGGCCTTCGCCCTGCGGATCGGGCTGGCAACCGATGCTGCGCATCCAGTCGATTCGGATGGTCTCCAGGTAGCGGAAGTAGGTGGTGTTGTTCACATGCCCCATGGCGTCCATGTCGCCCCAGCGGATCGGGATGATCATGCGAAACACTTCCTTTTTGTTCTCGGGCAGCTCGAACTTCATCGGTGGGCCTTGATGGACGCGAGGATGCCCAGCACAAACAGCACACATGCGGCCCACTGCACGGCAGCGGGCCAGGCGCCGTCCCAGGCAAAGCTGTAGACAAGACCGAACACGGTCTCGCTCACGATGAGCTGACCCGCCAGGCTGGCGCTGAGCCGCCGACTGGCCATGTTCCACAACACCGAGGCCACCCAGGCTGCGCCGATGCCGGTGACCACACAGACCAGCACAAAGGTGCCGAATCCAGGGCGCGCGATCAGCGTGGCCAGGTCGGTGCCCGCCACCGCCCAGATGGCCAGCGCGCCCACCCCTGCAGCCACGCCCAGCCAGTTGGCCCACAGGGTGGAGTTCACTTCCGGATGCCTGGCCAACCAGCGCGCGTTGAGCAAGCCGAAGGCGGTCCAGGACAGCATGGCCAGCACGGCATAGAAGATGCCCAGCCACAGGTCCGTCGCCACGCCGTCGTCTTGCCCGTGCGCCGTGACCTGCATCATCAACGCCATGCCCGCCACCGTGAGCAGCAAACCCGGCACCAGCGAACGCCAGCGCAGACCCACGGGCTTTCCCAGCAACATGATCCACAGTGGGATGGTGCCGATGATGAGCACGGGCAGTGCCGCACCTGCGGCCTGGATGGCCAGCACCAGCAGCAGGTAATAACCGGTGTAGCCCAGCAGGCTGAGCCAGAGCGCCGCGCCCGCCTGAGCCAGCGTTGGACGCTGCGTATCACCCCGCAGCACGGCCCACAGCAACAGAAGCACCGACAGCAAACCGCACGAGAGGTAGCGCCCCACGGTGAGTTCGATCGAGCTGAAGCCCGGTGCGATCAGAGGCGCAATGAAGGTCGTGCCCCAGAACGCGCCCGCGCCCACACCCGCCAGGATGCCGGTGACCATGCCCGGCGGCCAGCCTGCGGGCCGGCCCACAGCCGCAACGCTCATTTACGCGCCAAAGCCGTCGTCTGCCGCAATCACGGCGCCGTTGATGAAATGGCTCTCGTTCGAGCACAGCATCACCAGCAACGCGTCCAGGTCGGTCGGCACGCCCACGCGTTTGCGCGGCAGCATGCCGATGAGCTTCTGGCCCTGCTCGGTCTGCCAGTGGTGGTGGTTGATCTCGGTGTCGATGTAGCCCGGACAGATGGC
>JANPKR010000254.1:0-4137 GCA_031426175.1 Hydrogenophaga sp.
GCCAGCATGAAGACCGTGAAGTGGCCCACCGACGGCAAGTTCATCGGTGACTGGAAAGAGGGCGAGAAGATCGCCCAGAGCGGACGCGGCCTGACCTGGACCGACACCGCCACGTCTGAGAACGGCGGCAATTGCTACAACTGCCACATGATCAGCAAGGAAGAAATCTCCTTCGGCACGCTGGGCCCGAGCCTCTACAACTACGGCAAGCTGCGCGGCGTGACCGACCCGGCCAGCGCTGGCAGCAAGCCCATCGTGGAATACACCTGGGGCAAGCTGTGGAACGCCCGGGCCTACAACGCGTGTTCACAAATGCCGCGCGTGGGACACATGGGCATCCTGAACCAGAAGCAGATCCAGGACGTCATGGCCCTGCTGCTCGACCCGGCTTCGCCCGTCAACAAGTAACGACCCCACCCCGGTTGCCTCAGGCGATCGGGGTTTCCAGCCAAAAAATTTCGCTCAAATATCAGCGATCAATTATTGATAGGTGCAGAGATGAGTTTCAGCCGCCGTGAATTCATGCAGGTGCTGGCCGTGGCGAGCGCCACCGGCATGGCCCTCAACCACCGCGACGCACTCGCTGCCTCACCGGGTGCCGGGGAGCGCCTGTACGACGTGCCCAAGTTTGGCAACGTGAGCTTTCTGCACTTCACCGACTGCCACGCGCAACTCACCCCCATCCATTTCCGCGAGCCCAGCGTGAACCTGGGCGTGGCCGAGGCCGTGGGCCGCCCGCCGCACATCGTGGGCGAGAAGCTGCTCAAACAGTTCGGCATCAAACCCGGCAGCGCGCAAGCCCATGCGTTCTCCTACCTCGACTTCAGCCAGGCCGCCAAAACCTACGGCAAGGTTGGCGGCTTTGCGCACCTGGCCACGCTGGTCAAACAGCTCAAGGCCAGCCGGCCCAACGCGCTGCTGCTCGACGGCGGCGACACCTGGCAGGGCTCGGCCACGTCCTTGTGGACCAACGGGCAGGACATGGTGGACGCCTGCAAGCTGCTCGGCGTGAACATGATGACCTCGCACTGGGAGCACACCTTCGGCGCCAAGCGCGTGCAGGAGATCGTGGAAAAGGACCTGAAGGGGAACATGGAATTCCTCGCGCAGAACATCAAGACCACCGACTTCGAAGATATGGTCTTCAAGCCGTATGCACTGCGCGAAATGAATGGTGTGCAGGTCGCCGTGATTGGCCAGGCCTTCCCCTACACCCCCATAGCCAATCCGCGCTACATGGTGCCCGACTGGACCTTCGGCATCCAGGACGAGCACATGCAGAAGATGGTGGATGAGGCGCGCGGCAAGGGCGCGCGGGTGGTGGTGGTGCTCTCGCACAACGGCATGGACGTGGACATCAAGATGGCTTCGCGCCTGCGCGGCATCGACGCCATTCTGGGTGGCCACACGCACGACGGCATGCCCGCGCCCTTCGTGGTGAAGAACGCCGGTGGTCAGACGCTGGTGACCAACGCCGGTTCCAACAGCAAGTTCCTCGGCGTGCTCGACTTCGACGTGCGCGGTGGCAAAGTGCAGGGCTTTCAATACAAGCTGCTGCCCATCTTCTCCAACCTGCTGCCGCCCGACACGGCCATGCAGGCGCACATCGAGAAGGTGCGCGCGCCGTACAAGGACAAGCTGGAAGAGAAGCTCGCCGTGACCGAAGACTTGCTGTACCGCCGAGGCAATTTCAACGGCTCGTGGGACCAGGTGATCTGCGACGCGCTGATGCAGAACAAGGGCGCCGACATCGCGTTTTCACCCGGCGTGCGCTGGGGCACCTCGCTGCTGGCGGGCGACACCATCACCTACGAACGCATGATGGACCAGATGGCGCTGACCTACCCGGCCACCACGCTCAACAGCTTCACCGGCGAGCAGATCAAGACCATCCTGGAAGACGTGGCCGACAACATCTTCAACCCCGACCCCTACTACCAGCAGGGCGGCGACATGGTGCGCGTGGGCGGCATGCAGTACACGGTGACGCCGAACGCAGCCATCGGCCAGCGCATCAACAACATGACGCTCAAAGGCAAGCCGATCGAGGCCGACAAGACCTACAAGGTGGCCGGCTGGGCGTCGGTGCAAGAGGGCGCCAAGGGCGAGCCGATTTGGGAGGTGGTTTCGGGCTATTTGCGCGACAAGAAGGTCATCAAAGGCGTGCAGATCAACACGCCACGCATCATCGGCATGGAGGGCAATCCGGGTCTGGCGGCCTGAATCCTTTCTCGCTCCAATGAAAAAACCCACCGCCCTTGCGAGCGGTGGGCTGAAACAAGCCTTGGAGAGCTCGAAAAATCAGAAGTCGTGGCGCAGGCCGACAGCGTAGATCCGGCTGTCACGCGTGGTGACGCCCGACGCGTTCTCCACCTCGCCGTCAATGAAACCACCATAGATCTTGGTCCGCTTGGACAGAGCGTAGGTTGCGCCCAAGCCGAACGAAGAACCCTTTTCAGCTGTACCACCGGCCGCGTTTTTGGCCTTGCTGCGAGCGTAGCCTGCAGACACTTCAAATGCGCCAACCGGCACCGTCACGCCCAGTGCAAACTCGTTGTCCTTGCGGTTGTCACCCGCTTTGGCCTTATGGAACTGGCCCGATACGCGGGCCACTCCGAAATCGTAGGAGGCGGCCAGTACCGTGAAGTCCCGGTCATCCGCGAGGACGGTCTTGTCTTCGTCCTGATAACCCAAACCCACATCGAGTGCGCCGGCGCGGTATCGCAGGTTCAGCGATGTGATGTTCGGCGCGCCAGTGACGTCTTCGTCCATGCTGTAGCTAGCCCCTGCGGTGAAGCCCGAAAGATTGGGCGACTCGTAGCGGATCTGGTTGGCGGGACGACCTGTGTAACCCGCCAGTCCAGCGCGATACGCTTCCGTGGTGGGGGTGAAGTCGGAGTCAAACACGTTCTGCGCGTTGCCCATGTCGTAGATGTCTTTGAACGACGAATCGGTTTTGCCCAGCTTGAGCGCACCAAACCCGCCACTCAGGCCGACCCATGCATGGCGGTCGAAGGCTGAACCCGCTGTGGCGGTGCCATCGTCGGCCTTGAATGCGGTCTCCAGGTTGAAGTTGGCTTTGAGCCCACCACCCAGGTCTTCCGAGCCGCGCATGCCCCAACGACTCGTGGTGAGGCGGCCGCTGGACATTTGTGTGGTCTTCGTTCCGTTGAGTTTGGCACTGCCGACCGAAGCGTCGACACGGCCGTACAAGGTGACATTCGATTGCGCCATGGCTGCGCAGGAAGCGGCCAATACGGCCAAAGCGATCAAGCTCTTTTTCATGGGAGGTTCTCCGAAAGGTTGTGTTGAGGGCCAGACGCCCCCGCCCCGTGCAGTTGCAGATGGGACAACGGAATATAAATACTCCTTAAGAACTAATTGATACCGAGTAGGGTACTTATATAGTTCCTAAACAACACAACAACATCAGAAAACAAAAAACCCACCGCCCTTGCGAGCGGTGGGTTCAAACAAGCCTTGGAGATGGAAGGGCTTGAAAATCAGAAATCGTGGCGCACGCCGACAGCGTAGAGTTTGCGATCGAGGGTGGTGGCGCCGGTCGACGGGTTCTTCACGTCACCATCAAGATATCCGCCATACAGGCTGGTGCGCTTGGACAAGGCATAGGTGACGCCCAGAGCAAATGCTTCTCCATCAGCCGTTTTCACGCCATTGGTCTTGGTCGTGCTCGATGCATAACCGGCCGAGAGGGTGAACGCGCCCACCGGCATGGCCACGCCCACGGCGTAGTCGCTGTCTTTGAGGCCGTTTTGCTGCTTGGCGTTGTGGATCTGCAGCGAGGCGCGAACAACGCCGAAGTCGTAGCCAGCAGACAGCACCGTGAACTCTCGGTCCAGCGTGGCCGTTGTGTTCTTCTCGTCCTGGAAAGCTGCGCCCACGTCCAGCTTGCCGGCGCGATAGCGCAGGTTGAACGCCGTGAGGTCGTTTTTCACGTTCGCAACTTCGTCCAACGAATACGTTGCACCTGCCGAAAAGCCGCTCAGGTTGGGCGTCTCATAGCGAATCTGGTTGTTCGGGCGGCTGCTGAAGTTCGCGACGCCAGCGTAGGCGATCTTGACTGGGGTGAATTCCGAGTCGAACAGGTTGTTGACGATGCCCATGTCATAGATGTCT
>JANPKR010000255.1:0-2598 GCA_031426175.1 Hydrogenophaga sp.
GCCAGTAGCCCAGGCGCACCTTGGTGGCGGTCTGTGCACGCAGCAGGCGCGGTGCGCCCAGCACGCCGATGGCGGCCCCCGCAACACCGAGCTGCAGCACCGTGCGGCGGTTGGACGTGGCGGGCAAGTTGGTGAGGAGGGACTTTTTCATGGCGAGGTTCCAGCGGGTTGATCGAGGGGTGGCGCACCAGGACGGAATCAGGCCGCACCATGCGTGAGCATTCCGTCTTGTATTCAAGACGGCTTGCAAGCTTGATGCCAACCCTGCGCCGTGGCCGCTGGTCGTGGTGTGTCGCCGGTTGCGTGGCAACCGACCCGGACGCTCAGCTCTCGGGGTGGGAGCTGCCCCTGCCAGCGCTGCGCGAGAGCCGCTTGAGCACGCGTTGCCCGGATTCGGCCACCGTCTGCATCGTGGCTTCCAGCATGGCCATCTCCCGCAGTGACTGTGCGAAAGCCTGGTACTCCGCCGATTGCGCCTGCGCCACCATGACGGGCGGTGCTGCCTGCTGCAGGGCGCCGGACACAGCCTGAAAGTTCTGCCGCAGGCGGGCAATCTGTTCGCGCAGTGTTGCCTGGGCTTCGCTGGTGGGCTGCCCGCTCCGGGCCAGTGCGTCGAGGGTCTGGACCAGCGTCTGGTCCATGGCCTCGAAGGCACCCCCTTCCCGGGCAGCAATGAGCTGGGTGTCCAGGCTGCGCTGCGCGCCGTCGCTCAGCAGCCGGTGGGAGGCGTCGCGCATGTTGTCCACCTTCTGCTCCAGGTCCCGGTTCAGGGTGCCGAGGCGCTTGCCGACGCTCACCACCTCGTTGAGGATGGTGTCCAGGTCGCGAACCACCACGCCGATGCGGTCGAGGAAGTGGTTGAGGTCGCCAGCGAGTTCGCCGAACTCGTCGGTCGTGTTGACCGCTGCGCGTGGCGACAGGTCCATCACACCTTTGGCCAGGCCCGAGACGGTTGACCGCAGCGCCAGCAGCGGCTCCATGCGCACCTTGAGCAGCAAGAACAGCAGGATGGTGTGCGCGAGGATCTTCAGGCTGAATGCGCCCGCAGTGAGTTTGACCTCCTGCCACCACAGCGTCTCCTTGCGCTGCAAGTAGCTGCGCACGCTCACCGTGCCCAGCACATCACCCACCTTGGCCTTGACGTGGCAGTTCAGGCAGAACTGCTCCGCGCTCAATGAAACCGAGGCCTGCTGGTGATCGCCGACTGGCCATTGCGACTGCAGGCCCTTCACGTCCATGTTGAAGGTTTGCTTCATCGATTCCACCGTGATGGCTGAAGGCGCCACCGCGATGGACAGACCGAGATCGTCGTAGTTGCGGTTGAGAATCGGGTAGACCGTCTGTGCTGCCAGCGGTCCACCGGAGTTCAGCATGATGGCGCGCACGTCGTTGGCCAGTTGCTGCGCGGCCCTGTCTACCCGGGCTGGTTCTGCGTTGTTGAAGTCGTAACGCAGCAAGGCATAGCGGATGGCGAATTCGATGCCCGCCACCAGCAGCAGAA
This sequence comes from Hydrogenophaga sp., assembly GCA_031426175.1. Taxonomy (GTDB): domain Bacteria; phylum Pseudomonadota; class Gammaproteobacteria; order Burkholderiales; family Burkholderiaceae_C; genus Hydrogenophaga. The sequence continues at coordinate 1,502 of JANPKR010000255.1, forward strand.
GAAGGAAAAAGTCCCGGATCATGTGAAACATGAAGGACTGCTCGAAACGTCCGCCACCAATGGCTTGTGCACCCATGTTTCCTCCTCAGACCAGCAACCCGGCCAGCAAAGTATGAGGGGTGTGTTGGGGGAACGTTGGAGGAAGGGAAACGCTTGACCAAAGCCCGGGGCGATCGCGCCCGGGCAGCCAGGTCGTGCTTAAAAGTTCAGGTTGCGGCCGAACAGGCCGATCAGGCCCACGATGATCAGGTAGAAGGCGACGATGTAGTTCAACATGCGCGGCATCACGAGGATGAGGATGCCGGCGATGAGGGCCACCAGGGGGCCGATGCTCAGGTTCAGGTTCATGGCGGTTCTTCTTGAAGGAGGGTCGTGCTGGCGCCGCAGGGGTTGTGGCGCATCAGCCCGCACATTGCATCATGCGTGGGCGTCGCATACCCCGTCTGTGTGCCGACACACAGACCCGCCGGGGCGGCCTCAGGGCACGTTGCCCAGGCTTTGCCAGTCGGCCACCGCGACGCGGGCGACCACGGTCCAGCCAGTGGTCTCGGGCCGGATCACGGCGGCTTCGCCCTCGGCCAGGTGCGGCGCACCCGCCACGGCGCGAAACGGGATGCCGTGGCCAACGATCCAGCGGTTGGTGCCGGCCTTCACCTGTGTGGCCAGCAGTTGTTTGAGCCCCGCGTAGTTGTTGCCTTGCGCCTCGCGGATCTCGTTGCGCGGTGTCACCGTGGCGAGCATGAGCCGCGCGTGGTCCATGGTGCGGCAGAAGGGGCTGGCGAGCGCTTCGCCCACAGGAAGTTGCAACGCGCGGATGCGTTGCCCGATGGCGGTGGCATCGCTTTGGCCCTGGGGTGAAAGCAGGCGCTGGTTGGCGCAGTCGTCGTAGGACTTCATGGCCGAGTCGCCGCGCGAAAAGTCGGTGGCGGTGTGCCGGAAATACACCACGTAGCCGCCCCCGCGCAAAGCCTTCAAAAGGGCAGGGCCTTGCAGCGCCGCACCCGCCGCAGGGGCAGACGACTCGGCGTCCGCGATGGTGGTCTGGGCTTGTGCAGTGATGGCGGCGCAGGTGAGCAGCAGGGGAACGAGGGTGAATC
>JANPKR010000256.1:0-2828 GCA_031426175.1 Hydrogenophaga sp.
CGAACTTGGTCGTTACCTCGTGGGTGAAGCCGGCATCTACGTGGCCCGTGTGCTCGATCGCAAGGTCTCGCGCGGCCAGGTCTTTCTGGTCACCGACGGCGGCATGCACCACCACCTGGCGGCCTCGGGCAACTTCGGCCAAGTGATCCGGCGCAACTACCCGGTGGCCATCGGCAACCGCATGGAGGTCGAGGATCGCGAGGTGGCGTCGGTGGTGGGACCGCTGTGCACGCCGCTCGATGTGTTGGCCGAACGCATGGAACTGGCCTGTGCCGAGCCGGGCGATCTGGTGGTGGTGTTCCAGTCTGGCGCCTACGGTCCCAGCGCCAGCCCTCGGGCGTTTCTGGGCCACCCGCGCTGCGCGGAAGTGCTGGTCTGAAGCCGCGCATGGGACGCTTGGCGCTGGACTGGCGCGGTGCGGGCGTTCTGGTGCTGGCGACTTTTCTGGGCCTGGCGGCGCTGGGCTTGTCGATCCAGCATCCTGTGGCGCCGATGGCCGTGACGGCGGGGCTGTTGCTGGTCGCTGTGCTGGTGTGCTGGCGGCCGGAGGTCGTGTGGTTCCTGCTGCCCGCCTTGCTGCCGGTGATGAGTTTTGCGCCCTGGACCGGTTGGACACTGTTTGACGAGTCGGACCTGCTGGTGATGGGGTGCCTGGTCGGTGGTCTGGCGCGTTGGGCGCTCGATTCGCATTTACACACGCAGTGCGCTTCAAGGTCCGGGCATCGGTTGTTTGTGGCTTTGTGGTGCCTGATCGCCATCACGCTGGTCTGGGGCGTCTGGCTTGGATTGAGCGACGCGGGTGCGCGCTGGTCCACGTTGCTGCAGGACGAAGCTGCGCTGTACGCCGCCCACGACAGCGCTTGGAACACCGTGCGTGTGGCCAAGAGCCTCGTCTGGGGACTGTTGCTGGGTGCGCTGATGTGGGCGCATTCGCCGGCTCTCAAGCCCGCTGTCTGGCTCGCACGCGGCATGGTGGCCGGCTTGGTGCTGGTTTGCCTGGTGGTGCTGTGGGAGCGCGGCGTGTACGCCGGCCTGTTCGACTTCAGCCTCCCGTACCGCACCACCGCCTGGTTCTGGGAAATGCACGTGGGCGGCGGCGCCATCGACGCTTACCTTGCCATGGCCGTGCCGTTTGCCTTCTGGGCCGTGTGGACGGCACCAAACGCTTGGCGCTGGGCGGCGGCCAACGCCTTGATGGTCGTCTCGGTCTACACCGTGCTCACCACCTACTCGCGAGGCGTTTACCTCGCGGTGCTGATCTCGTTGGTGTTCATGGCGATGAGCGCCTGGCAACTGAAACTGGCACCCGCCGCGGGAGTGGCCTGGGGCCGGCGCACGTTGGGCACCATGCTGCTGGTGTTGGGGTTGGAGGGTCTGCTGGTGTTCGGCGGCGGCTCGTTCATGGCGGACCGCCTGTCGCGTTCCGACGTGGATCTGGTGGGACGCGTGGCGCATTGGCAGTCGGGCTTGGGCTTGCTCAAGTCGCCCGGGGATTGGGCGCATGGCTTGGGCGTGGGGCGTTTCTCGGCGAACTACAGCCGCGAAGTGCAGGGCGGTGCCTACCCGGGCCGCGCCGGATGGCAACGCCCGCCTGCAGGCGTGCCCCACGTGGTGTTGTCCGGTCCGGGATCCAGTGGGCAGCGCGAAGGCTATTTCGCGCTCACTCAGCGTGTCGATTTGGGCACGGAAGGCGGCCATCGCGTTCGGCTGCGCGTCCACAGCGAGCAAGCCGCAGATCTGTTGGTGAGTGTGTGCGAGCGGCACCTGCTCTACGAGTTTCGGTGCCAATGGGGGTGGATGGCGGTGCCGCTAGCGTCCAAAGGGGACGGGGATTTCAAGGAGATGGTGCTCGCCGGCGACGGATTCGGCGACCGAACCCCACGTGAGCAACTTCGCGAAGGCGTGCTTTCCATTTCGCTGGCGAACGTCGGGTCCTCGGCGCGGCTGGAGAGTCTGGAACTGTTTGATGCCAGCGGACAGCAACGCCTGAAAAACACCGGATTCAACGCCGCGCTGCAGCACTGGTTTCCGATGGCCCTGGGCTACTTCGAGCCCTGGCACATTGACAACCTGTACTTTGACGTGCTGATCGAAAGGGGCGTGATCGGCTTGGCCGCTTTGGCACTCTGGGTCCTGTGGGCTGGGGCGACTCTGCTCAGGGGCCTGCGGCAGCGCGATCCGTTGGCCTGGGTGTTGGCTGGCTCCGTGCTCGGCATGCTGAGTCTGGGTTCCGTGATCAGTGTCACGGAAGTGCCGCGTGTGGCGCTGATACTGACGCTTTTGATGTGGTCAAGCGGCTCGATTCGTGGACAAATAGAGGATGTTTCACGGTGTAACCAGTTGTAGTCATTTGGATTACGCTGTAAGGTACCCGGTGGTGTCAAAAGTAGCGCGACACCATGAATCGAAAATACACATGGACGCCCCGTTTTGATCAAGATCTTTAACCACTATTTCCACCGTCGAACGGTGCTCCAGGTCATGCTGGACATGGGTTTGGTGGTGGGGGCGTTGATCGTGGCGATGTTCGTCCAGTCCAACGCAAGCGTGCTCAACGCCTCTGTGGTCACCGAGGGCTTGAGCCGGGGTGTGCTCATGGCACTGGGCATGTTGGCGGTGAATTCCGCCCTCGGCTTCTACGAGCGCACGCGCAGCAAGACCACAGGCCAGATGCGGGCGCGTGCGGTGTTGTCTTTCGTACTGTCGGGCGTCATCGCGGTGGGCGTGTTGTGGTTCCTGCCGCTGGAGCCTTCGTACGATGCCAAGTGGGTCGCCTTGATCGTGTTGGGCACCACTGGTTTCATGCTGACCCACCGGGTTCTGGTGGG
>JANPKR010000257.1:0-34912 GCA_031426175.1 Hydrogenophaga sp.
CAGCTCCAGACCACGCGGCCATGCGGATCGATCAGCGCGCTGAAGGCGCAGTTGCCCACCACGCCAAGCGAGAGCGATGGGGCGGCGGGCGGCGCGAAGCCGTTTGGAGAGCGGGTCATGTGTGGATCAATGGGGTTGGGAGAGCGTCTGCGAGCCAGGCGCGCAGGGCTTCGGGGTTTTCGCAGCGGTGCCGGGCGCAGCTGGTGCCCGCGCCGACCTTGATGCCGGTGCCACCCAGGCGCTGCACGACAGCGAAGCCGGCTTCGTCGGTCACGTCGTCGCCGGCAAACACGGGTAAGCGTCCGGCAAATGGCACTTCGTTCATGAAAGCCTCGATGGCCAGGCCCTTGTTCACGTCCACCGACTTCACTTCAACCACGGCCTTGCCGCGCAACAGTTGGAGACCGCTGGCCTTGTCAATGGAGCGTTCCAGTGTTTGCACGCACAAGGCTTCGAGCGAAGGTGCCAGCCGGAAGTGCAGCGCCATGGAGGTTTGCTTGGTTTCCAGCAGCAGCCCGGTGTGCCGCGAGACCAGGTGTTGAGCGGCGGCCACGGCGCGGTCCAGTCCGGGCGGACGCGTCGCCGACGCATCGCCGTGCGCCGAGATGCGCAAGGCGCCGTGTTCGAACGCGGCGGGCCAGCGCCAGGGAGAGAGCATGGGTTCGATGTCTTCGCGGGCGCGGCCGGTCACGATCGCCAGCGCGCCATTCAGACTCTCGTGCAACCGGTCCAGCAGTCGCGCGAGGTCAACGGGCACGTCCACCGCGTCGGGCCGGTGGGCCAGTTCGGCCAGCGTTCCATCGAAATCCAGAAAGAGTGCTGACCCTTGCGTCAGCAGCTTGGGCAATGTACTCATCAGCGGGCCACCGTAACACGCGAAGCCTGCGCATGACCAGCCCGTTGGCATACCCCACCTTCAGGGTGCGAAGTTTTTCAGCCCGCTTGACGGATGCGGATCCCGCTCAATCGCCAGCAACGGCGGGGTCTGTGGCGCCGAGGCCTCGCGCCACGGCCGCCACGCGTGCCTTGTGGATCTGTTCGCCCACTTTGGGGCCGCTCAGGCCGTCGGCTTGTGCCTGTGCAGCGATGCGGGCGGTGTCCACCGACTGTGCCCACACCAGCGCTTGTGCGAGCCGTCTGCGTTGCGGGTAGGCGATCTCGCTCAACCCGAGCCGTCCGCGCGCGTCGCATTCGCAGGCCAGCAGCACCTCGTGAAAACGCGCTGGTTTGCGCAGCGCATCGCAGCGCTCCAGCAGCCGCACCAGGGCCGCAGTGCCGAGTGTTTCACTGCGGTGGATGTTGCCGTGTTCGCGCGCCACCACATCGGCCAGTTCGCGGCAGTCCACCGGCACACGCAGCCGCTCGCACACGCCCTTGAGCAAGCGCGCGCTGCGTTCCTCGTGACCAATGTGGCGCGGCAATACGTCGGCGGGTGTTGTGCCCTTGCCGAGGTCGTGGCCCAGGCAGGCAAAGCGCACAGTCAGCGGTGCGGCCAGGCGCGCGCTCATGTCGAGCACCATCATCAGGTGCAGGCCAGTGTCGATCTCAGGGTGGTACTCCGCGCGCTGAGGAACGCCCCAGAGCCGGTCCACCTCGGGCAGCAGGCGCTTCAAGGCGCCACAGTCGCGCAGGACGTCAATCATGCGGCTGGGCCGCCGCTCCATCAGCCCGCGCGCCAACTCCTGCCACACGCGTTCTGCCACCAGGTGGTCCACTTCGCCGTGCTTCACCATGCGCCGCATCAAGTCCAGCGTTTCCGGTGCGACCGAAAAATCCGGGAAGCGCGCGGCGAAGCGCGCCAGCCGCAGAATGCGCACCGGGTCCTCGGTGAACGCGTCGGTCACGTGGCGTAGCACGCGGTGCTGCAGGTCTTGCTGGCCGTTGTGGGGGTCGATGATTTGCGCACGCGCTGGATCGTGTGCCTCGCTGGCTTCCACAGCCATGGCGTTGATGGTGAGGTCGCGGCGCGCCAGGTCGTCTTCCAGCGTCACGCCCGGTTCGGCGTGCACCACAAAGCCCCGGTAGCCGGGGGCGGTTTTGCGCTCGGTGCGGGCGAGCGCATGTTCCTCGCGTGTGTGGGGGTGCAGGAACACCGGAAAGTCGCGGCCCACCGGTAGAAAGCCCTGTTGCACCATGGTCTCGGGCGTGGCCCCCACCACCACCCAGTCGCGATCCACGTGCGAGGCTTCAGGCGCACCTGCGGCATGTGCCAACAACGCGTCGCGAACCGCGCCGCCGACGAGGTAAGTTTTCATGCTGCCGAGTTTAGGCCCGGCTCGTCTTCAGCGGCCCAACCGGTAAGGCTCGTCGAAGTCGATGAAGTCGTGCTCGGCCAGTGCGTCATCGATCCAGGCTTTCACACCCGGCAGCGCACACACTCGATCAACGTAGGCCAGGAGATCGGCGGGCAACGGCAGTTCGTAGGTCTTGATGCGCATGCAGACCGGCGCGAAGTAGGCGTCGGCGATGGTGAACGCGCCGAACAGCATGGCGCCGGCGGGTTGTGCGGCGAGCAGTTCGCTCCACAGTCCACCCAGGCGCGCCATGTCGGCGCGCACAGCTGGCTTGTCGCGCCAGACCAGCCGGCCGATCTCGGGCAGCGAGGCTTCGATGTTCATGGGGCAGTGGGTGCGCAGCGCGGTGAAGCCGCTGTGCATTTCGGCGCAGACGCTGCGCGCGCGGGCGCGGGCGCGCACATCGGTTGGCCACAGCTGTTTCTCGGGGAAGCACTCAGCGAGGTACTCAGCGATCGCCAGCGTGTCCCAAATGGCAAAACCGTCGTCCACCAGCACAGGCACCTTGCCCAGCGGGTTGACGGCGCGCAGGCGCTGCTTGAAGACCGAGTCGACGTCGAACGAGTCGAATCGGACCATGACCTCTTCAAACGGGATGTCCGCCTGCTTCAGGAGCACCCAGGGCCTCATGGACCAGGACGAGTAGTTTTTGTTGCCGACGTAGAGTTGCAGTGCCATGGGGTCTCCTGAAAGAGCCTCCATGGTACGGACTTCGGGTTGGTCCATTGATGCCGAAAAGGCCCTGGATTGATCTGCTCCGGCGGGAGCTCAAGCGTATTTTTCGAGGATGCGGGTGGAGCGCTCGACCTCTCGGAAGGTGTGAACCTCCGATTCGGAGGACGAGACGGCTTCCATCACGGAGGTGGCCATCATCCGGTAGAAGGCCTTGTCCATCGCCTTGCGGGCGGCCGCCATCTGCTGGGCCACGTCCTCACACGAGCGACCGTCTTCGACCATGTCGATCAATCCGCGCACCTGACCTTCGATGCGTTTCAGGCGGTTGATGACATCGCGCTGGTGTTCGGTGCGGTACACCGGGCCGTTGGTGGCTGAGCTTGTGCGGCGGACAGGGGGCTTCACGCTGGTGTCGTTCATGGGAGTTCCTCGGGTTGGAGTTGTACTGTGTACGGTTTAATGTAAACCCGAAAAACACCCATAAAAATGACACCTTGGTGTTATTTGTTGGCGTCAATATCAGTCAAAAGTCACGAATCGAGCGTCAGTCAGACGGCGGGTGGCCGCCCACCCTGGCGGAAATCCAGCAGCTTGCTGCGGCCACCTCGCTGACCGAGGTAGGTGGGCGCCACGGTGTGCACGCTGGCCGGCACGATCCCCAGCGAGGAGAGACCCGGCCATTGTTGGGTGGACACGTTGTCGACCGACATGGCGTCGAGGTTGTCGCGGCTCATCAGGGGTTCGCCGGGCATCATTTCCATCATGCGGGCCTGCAGCCGCGCCAGCGCAGCGGGCAGCGGCAAAACCGGGCGCTGCTGGCTTCCGTACCGCCCCGCAATGCCCACCAGCTCGCCCAGCGTCAACACGTCGGGGCCGGCGCACTCGAAGGTCTGGCCGACCGTGCTCTTGGGCAAGCCTTGGTCTGCGATGCAGACCGCCACCGCGTTGGCCACGTCTTCCACCCACACCGGCTGGAAGCGGGCGCCTGCGCTGGCCAGTGGCACCACCGGAAATACCGATTGCAGGCCAGCAAACACGTTGAGGAACCGGTCGCCCGAGCCAAAGATAACGCTGGGGCGCAGCACGGTGAGGTCCAGCCCGGCGGCCCGCAACAGCTCTTCTCCGCGTGCCTTGCTGCGCTGGTAGCGAGAAGGCCCGTCGAGGCTCACGCCCAGCGCGCTGATGTGTACCAGGCGGCGCACGCCGTTGGCCACGCAGGCTTCCGACAAGGCCAACGGCAGCTCGACGTGCACCCGCTCGAACGCTTCTTCTGTGCCGTGCAGGATGGCAATCAGGTTGACCACAGCGTCGTGACCGCTCACCAGTTCCAACAATTGCGCGGGGTCGTGCACGTTGGCTTCGATCACGGTCACGCGCGGCAGGTGTTGCACCGCAGCGGCGTTGATGGCGCGGCGCGTGGGCACCGTGATGCGCCAACCCTGGCGTTGCAGTTTTTCACAAACGTGGCGGCCGACGAAGCCGGTGCCGCCAAGAACGAGGATGTTTTTCATGGGCTCAGGGGAGGTCTTTGTTGATGGTGGCTTCACCGCTCAGGCGCGGGCCGACCGTGCCCAGACGTGCGCGCAGGGACTGCGGCTGACCCGTGAGCAGCGCGGCGTAACTGGTGGTGTTGGCCAGCACCCGCTTGACGTAGTCGCGCGTCTCTTCGAACGGAATGTTTTCGGCCCAGATCTCGCCCGGCAATACCGGGCCGTTGCGCCAGTTGCGCGGGCGGCCTGGCCCGGCGTTGTAGGCGGCGGCGGCCATGGGCAATGAGCCTTCGAAGTCGTCGAGCGCGAGCTTGAGGTAGGCCGTGCCGATCAGGATGTTGGTGTCGCGCTCCGTGATCTGCGCCGGCCGGAAATCCGTCAAGCCGATCTTGCGCGCGGTCCAGCGTGCGGTGGCGGGCATCACCTGCATGAGGCCTGAGGCGCCCACGCCCGAGCGAGCATCGGTGACGAACCGGCTTTCCTGGCGGATCAGGCCGTACACGTAGGCTGGATCGAGACCGATTTCGCGCGAGCGGGTCACCACCGCCGAGCGGTGAGGTGTGGGAAAGCGCTGGGCATGGTCTTGCGCGGCAGGCGTGCGAAGGCTGGTGTTGATGCAGCGGTCCCACAGCTCGGCTTCGCAGGCAAGAGCCGCCGCGGCCAGCAGTTCGCGCTCGCCCAGGCCGCCCGCGTCGTGCAGGTTGGTGGTGTAGTTCCACTCCCGCACGCCTTCACTTCGCAGCCCCAACCGCATGGCGATGAGCGCGCGCCGCAGACCCGGGTTGCGCTGCGCGGCGTTGGTCTCCTCGGCTGTCAGCGGAGCGGGAGCGGGCGGTGTGGTGATGGGTCGGCCCAGGTCTTCGAGCGCGAGCTGTTCGTAGAAGCCGCGCTCGGAGGCGATGGATTCGAGCAGCGTGCGCGCCTGTGCCGAGGCCGTGGCCGCGTCGGGCAGCTTGAGCGCTTGCAGTGCGCGCGCTTGCCAGTAGATCCAGTCGGGCTGGCCTCGCTGCGCATCGCTCATGGCTGCCACCGCATCACGCACGTGGCCCCAGGCGCCCGCGCGCATGCCGGCGCGTGCTTTCCACTCCAGGTGGTCATCGTGCATGTGGCGGTCTTCGCCGTTGACGAAGTAGGTCAGGGCCTGGCTTTCCAGCTTCTGCGCCGAGCGCTTGCCGATCACGCCCCAGATCCAGCTGCGTTCTTCCTTCGTGAGCTGGGCTTTCCAGCGCGTGCGGTCCATCTCCAGAGCAGCCGCTGCGGGGTCGCTCGAAGCCAGCCGGATGATCGCCAGCGTCACCAGTTCCTTGGTGCGCGGGCGGATGGCGGTGACTTTCTCATCGAGGTACTTGGCCGGATCTTTGGCCACGGTGTCCACCATTGCCGCCCAGTCGGGATCGATCAGCCCCACGGCCTGGCTGGCCACACGCGGTCGGTTCGCGTCCATGGCCAGGCGGGCGCGTTGCCAGGCGGCCTCGGGCTTGAGATGGCCGCTGCTGAGCAGCGACTGAGCTGCGGTGGCACAACCGTCGTCGGCCTCGCGCTGTGCGTGCCACAGCGTGCGCACACGCTCTGCAGCGAGCTCGGGCGCCATGCGGGCGCTGGCGGCGTCGAGCATGAGGGCGTAACAACTCACCTGCCGGTCGTCGTTCATGCGAAAGCGCGGCAACTCGGCGGAGAAGTTCGGCCAATCACGCGCGCGGCCCAGCTGCAGCAACCAGTCGTTGCGCAGCCGGTCTTCCCAGTAGGTGCCGGCCATGCGGTCCATGGCGGCGCGGATGTCGCTCGCACTGGCCGACTCCAGCCGCGTCTTCATGTCCCAGTAAATCGCCAACGGCTCCAGCGCATGTCCGCGCACGGCGGGCAGCAGGGCAGCCAGCTGCGCGGTGTTGTTGCGGCGAAATGCGTCGCGCATTTCCAGCACGGTCGCGTCACCTCCGGCGCTGCTTTGTGCATGCGCCAGACCCGGCAGTACCAGCACGGCCATAATGAAATGCAGAACCCACCGTTGCATGCCTCGCATGCCCGCTGTGTTCTGTGGTTTCGATCCCTGTTTCACACCAACCTGTTTCATGCGTTGATTATGGACACCAAAGACGGCCAGAGTTCCCCTCCACCCCACAGGAAACAGGCCGAAGGATCAACGGCGGCAGCCCAGAAAACCGAATGGCGCAAGGCCCTGGTTGAAAAGCGCCTGGGTCTGGCCGACCGCGGCTTTCGCAACGACATGCTGCAGCGGGTCATGCGGGTGTGGCTGATCGAGCGACCCGACGCGGTGATTGGCGCCTACTGGCCCATCAAGGGCGAGTTTGACCCCTTGCCGGCGCTGTTTCGCTGGCAGGAAGCGGGCCTTGAAGAAGACGCTCAAGGGGCACAAAGGCACCGGCGCATCGGCCTGCCGGTGGTCAACAAGGTCGACAAGACGCTGACCTTCTACACCTGGTACCCGGGCTGCCCGATGGAAGAGGACGCGTATGGCATCCCGAAACCCAAGGACACCGAGATCGTCGTGCCCACCCTGATTTTTGTGCCTTGCGTCGGCTACGGGCCGGGCGGTTTCCGGTTGGGTTATGGCGGTGGTTTCTACGACCGCACGCTGGCCAGCCTTCAGCCCAAGCCGTTCACCGTGGGCCTGGGTTACGACTTTGCCTACCTGCCGCACTTGCAGCCCGAAGCCCACGATGTGCCGCTCGACGCCATATTGAGTGACACCGGCGTCATGTGGCCCGAGAGGCAGATGCCTTCTGGCGAGCTCTAAGGATGTTCCGCGTTCGCGTGCACCTCGGTGATGCGCTTCTCGCGCCGCACCAGGTAGAGCCCGCTGCCGATGATGATGGCCGCACCCCACCAGGTGTGTGAGGCCGGCAGGGTCTGCCAGATCAGCCAGTCCAGCCCCAGGCCCCAGGCCAGTGCGCTGTATTCGAACGGTGCCACGGCAGACGCCTGACCGTGGCGGAAGGCCTCGGTGATGGCCAACTGGCCACAGAAACCGGTGATGGCCAGCGCCAGCAGCAACGGAGCGTCGCTGCGCTGAATGGCCACCCAGTCGGGCCAGGCCAGGGTGCCGGCACCCACCGACATCAGCACCATCATCCACAGCACCATGCTTTCGCTGCTGTCGGTGCGGCTGGCCAGTCGGCCGGTGACAGCGGCGACCGCATAGCACAGCGCTGCGCCCAGCGTGGCCAGACCCCCCACGGTGACGAAGCCGCTCTGCAAGTCCTCACCGCTGGGCCGCAGGGCAATCAGCACGCCGATGAACCCGACCCCGATCGCCCCCCAATGCGCGCCGGGCACGCGTTCCTTGAGCACTGGCACCGACAACATGGTGATGAGCAGTGGGGAGACGAAAAACAGCGTGTACGCGGCCGACAGCGGCAGCTCGCGCACACCCAGCGTGAACAGCGACAGCATGGTGACACCGAGCACGCCGCGCAGCAGGTGCAGCGGCCAGCGGACCTTGAGGACCGTGTGCCACGCGCCACGCCAGGTGATGTAGAGGAGCACCAGCGGCATGGCGGTCATGCCGCGCAGCGCTGCGATCTGCAGCACCGGGTAGCGCGTGGAGAGCGTCTTGAGTACCGCGTCCATGAGCGCGAAGAAACCCACGGCAAGGAGCATGAAAACGATGCTGCGCAGATTGCCGGCGGCGAGGTGTCGGGCGTTCGGCATCGGTCTCAGTCCATCTGGTCAACCGTGTCCGGATCGGGCACGTCGCCGATGGCTTCGCGCGTTGCGGCAGCCTGCAGCAGCAGCCAGTCGCAGAACGCCTTGACCTCGGGCCGTTGCGCGCTGCGCGGTGCCACCATGAGCCAGTAGACGAGCGGTGAGTCCAGCCGCGTGTGGGGCAGCGGCTCCACCAGCGCGCCGCTGGCCAGGCTCTCGGCCACGAGCGGCAGGCGCGCGAGCGCCACGCCCTGGCCGGTGAGCGCGGCCTGCACGATCTGGTTGGCGTAGTTGAAGTACATCCAGCGCTGTGGCGAGAGCTTGGCTGGCGCTGCGCTGGCGCGGGTGCGTTTCCCCGTGGTCGCGGCGGGCTTTGCGCCGAAGGTGTCCAGCCAGCGCTGCCAGGTGAGCCATTCGAGGTGGCGCGTGCGGTGCGCGTCACCCGCTTCGATCAGGGCGCATTTCGACAGGTCTTCAATGCTCTGGATCGGATGGCTCTTGAGCAGCCACGGGCTGGCCACGGGCGTGAGCTGTTCACCAAACAGCCGTTGTGCGCTGGCGGGGATGCCCTGCGGCACGGCATAGCGCAGCGCGAGGTCGACGTCGGAAGTGGCGAGATCGACTGCGTTGTCGGTGGCATCGATGCGGATGTCGATGTCGGGGTGGTCGCGCTGAAAGGCCTCCAGGCGCGGGATCAACCACATCGAAGCGAACGAGGCCCAGGTGGTGATGGCCACGCTCTTGCGCCCGGCGCTCTGGCGAATCTGCCGCACGCTCGCATCAATACGCTCCAGCGCGGAGGCCGCCGCACGCAGCAACTGCGAGCCTGCGCTGGTGAGTTCCACCGCGCGGGTATGACGAAGGAACAGGGCAGTGCCGACCTCGTCTTCCAGCGCCTGAATCTGACGGCTGACCGCGCTTTGTGTGAGCGAGAGCTCCTCGGCGGCCGCACGGAAATTGAGGTGGCGCGCCACCGCTTCGAAGGCGCGCAGGTGGCCGGCGGCAATCGGCCGGGTGCGGGGGTGGCTGCTGGTGAGCTGCATGGCGGTGCTCCGGGCATTGATGCGGTTATCGAATCAATAGCTTAGCGCGCTTTCATTGGACTGCGCGGGGTCAAAGCCCGAGCATTGGACCCCAGGATGAGCTTCATCCCTTCTCAGGAGTCCCGCCATGAACACCCTCTCTGCCCACAACGTCGCCGCCCTCAACAGCTGCATGCCTGCCCGCGGATGGCGGCTGGATGCGCGCCGCGCGATGAGTCTGCGCCCGCAGGTGTCCAGCCGTCTGCACATCACCCAGGGCCGCGCCTGGGTGACGCTGGGCAAGGCGCACGAAGGCCCGGGCAACGAGTCGGGTGACCTGGTGCTGAACGCGGGTGACAGCCTGGTGGTGCCCGCCGGTGCGCGACTGGTCATGGAGCCCTGGCAGCCCGGCGCCGACCCCGTGCGGTTTGACTGGTGCGCCGAGCCCCAGGCCCGCTTCCCGGAGCCCGCCGACCGGTTTGGCCGCGAGGTGTTGACACCGTCGCGTGAGCTCGGGGTCGCGCTGGGTCAGGCCGGTCTGGCGTTCGCGCGTTTGCTGCGCGGGCTTTTCGGCTACAGCGAGTTCCTCGTGGCCGGCCGGGGCAGGGTGCTCGCGCCCTTTGAATCCAACCCACCTTGAGGTGGACCAGCCGCGCCCAGGGCAGCATGAGCGCCAGCGATTCGAGTGCTTCGTCCGGCAGAATGCGCCGATGGCTCGACCCAAATCCGCTTCCCACGATCTCAAACGCGACGAAATTCTCGACGTCGCGGCCAACTGTTTCGCGCGCCAGAGCTTCCCCGCCGCCAGCATGAACGACATCGCCGCGGCCTGTGGCACCAGCAAGGCGCGGCTCTACCATTACTACGAGAGCAAGGAAGCGATCCTCTTCGACCTGCTCGACCGATACACCCAGCGCTTGCTGGCGCTCATCGGTGAATCCGAGGCGCGCGCGCAGCGCAAGAACCTGAGTGAACGCGATGCCTTGAGCGAACTGGTGCGCGCCTTCCTGGCCGAGTACGAGACCTCAGCCACGCGCCATGTCGCCCTGGTGTCCGACACCAAGTTCCTCGGCGAGGTGCAGCGCGAACTCATCCTGAACCGCCAGCGCGACGTGGTCGCCGCCTTCACCCGCTTCCTCAAACGCGCTTACCCGGAGCGCGTGACGCGGGCCAACCAGACCGCGTTGACCATGATGCTGTTCGGCATGATCAACTGGACTTTCACCTGGCTTCGCCCGGGTGGCCCGATGAGCTACAGCGCCTTTGCCGACGAGGTGGTCTCCATGATGGAACGGGGCCTTGCGAACCCTGCGCAAGGCTGAAGGCAGTTCACCTATGCGAAACGAATTTCGTTTAGGTAAAATTTGTCACTTCCCCACACGGAGACCGCCATGAGCAAAGCATTCGCCTCCCAGGCCGACCTGGACGACAAGAAAATCACCTTCGAACAGCTGAGCGCACACTGCTGGGCCTACACCGCCGAAGGAGATCCCAACTCCGGCGTGATCATTGGCGAGAAGTTCATCATGGTCAGCGACGCCACCGCCACCCCGGCCATGGCACGCGACCTGATCCAGCACATCCGCACCGTTTCCGACAAGCCGATCAAGTACGTGCTGCTGACCCACTACCACGCAGTGCGCGTGCTGGGCGCCAGCGCCTACCTGGCCGAGGGTGCCACCGAAGTGATCGCCAGCCGCGGCACCTACGAGCTGATCGTGGAGCGCGGCGCGCAGGACATGCAAAGCGAGATGGAGCGCTTCCCACGCCTGTTCCGCGGCGCCGACAGCGTGCCCGGCCTGACCTGGCCCACCCTCGTCATTGGTGACGGCAAGCCGGGCCGCCAGGGCAGCCTGGAAGTGGACCTGGGCGGCGTGAAGGTCAGCATCTGGCACCCGGGCCCTGGCCACACCCGTGGCGACACGATTGCCTGGGTGGAAGAAGAAAAGGTGCTGTTCAGCGGTGATCTGGTTGAGTACGAGGCCGGCGTTTACACCGGCGACGCGCAGCTCGAAGAGTGGCCCGCCACGCTGGACGCGCTGCGCGCCCTGGGTGCCGAGTACATCGTGCCCGGCCGAGGCGAAGCCATGAAGGGCAACGCCGACGTGAACAAGGCGCTCGATTACACGAAGCGCTGGGTGACCACACTGTTCCAGGCCGGCAAGGAAGCGGCAGCCGCCGGCATGGACCTCAAGTCCGCGATGGCCCACACACGCAAGAGCATGGACCCGGTGTTCGGCCATGTGTTCATCTACGAACACTGCCTGCCGTTCGACGTGAGCCGCGCTTTTGATGAAGCCCAGGGCATCAAGAACCCGCGCATCTGGACAGCCGAGCGCGACAAAGCGATGTGGAGTGCGCTGCAGGCTTGAGCCCGCTGCGCTCTTCGCAAATCCAGCCGCCTTCCGGCGCTTTTTGTTGCGCCGCGCTGCGATTCACGGCAGCCTGCCCCCCTCCATGCCCACACACGCCATGCACCCCACCGCGGCCGACTGGGGCATCGTCGCCGTCTTCACCACCGTCTACCTGGGCATGTTCCTCGGCGGTCTGCCGCGCCTGAAGCTGGACCGCTCGGGTGTCGCGCTGCTGGGAGCCATTGCGGTGATCGCGCTGGGTGGTGTGGCCGTGGAAGACGCGGCGCGCGCGATCGACCTGCCCACCATCGTGCTGCTGTTCGCCTTCATGGTGATCTCGGCGCAGATGCGCCTGGGCGGCTTCTATGGTGCGGTGACGCGCCATGTGGGCGCCATGCCGTTGTCGCGCAACGGTCTGCTCGCGGCATTGATCGGCGTGGCCGGTGCGCTGTCGGCGGTGTTCTCCAACGATGTGGTGTGTCTGGCCATGACGCCTGTGGTGGCGCGGCTTTGCCTTCAACGTGGCTTGAATCCGCTGCCCTTCCTGATCGGTCTGGCCTGCGCGGCCAACATCGGCTCGGCCGCCACGCTGATCGGCAATCCGCAGAACATGCTGATCGGCTCGGTGCTGCAGCTCCCTTTTGCAGGCTATGTGCGGCAGGCGCTGGCGCCGGTGGTGATCGGGTTGGTGTTGTTGTGGGGCTGGCTGGCGTTCGGGCCGGGGGCGAAGGTGGGGAGCATTCACCCGGGCCTCTACCCGCAGGCGGGAGAGGGCGCAGACACGGAACCCCCGTTCGACACCTGGCAAACCGCCAAAGGCCTCGTGGTCGCTGGCGCGCTCATGCTGATCTTTCTGTTCACCGACTGGCCGCGCGATGTGGCCGCGCTGGTGGGGGCGGGCCTGCTGCTGCTGAGCCGACGCCTGCACACTTCGCATTTCATGGGGCTGGTTGACTGGCCCTTGCTGATCCTGTTCATGGGCCTGTTCGTGGTGAACCATGCGTTTGAATCGACAGGACTGGCGGCGCAGACCGTGGCCTGGCTGGGTGCGCAGGGCGTGGTTCTCACGGATCCCGGGCCGCTGCTGGTGGCGAGCGCACTGCTCTCCAACCTGGTGTCCAACGTGCCGGCCGTGATGCTGCTGCTGCCGCACCTGAGCGGCAGTGGACATGAGTCCGGCGTGATGCTCGCGCTGGTGACCACCTTCGCAGGCAACCTGCTTCTGGTGGGCTCGATCGCCAATCTGATTGTTGCTGACCTGGCGCGCCAGCAGGGCATCGACATCGACTGGAAGCGTCACGCCGTCACCGGCATTCCAGTGACCCTGATGACGTTGGCGGTGGTTTGGGCGTGGCTGCGCTTTGTGGTCTGATCAGCCGCGCGCTTCAACGCTGTGCGCTGAGCACGCGCAGGTCGTCTTCGTAACCCTTGAGCACACGCGCGGCGTTCGCGCGCTGTTCGCGTGTGGTCGAGTTGTGCAGCTGTGCGAACTGGGCACATCCCACGCGAACCAGTTCGTCTGCATAGGCCTTGTAGCCGGGCGCAGGTGACTCCACGATCCGTGCAATGTGCCCGCGCACACGTTCGGCGGCGGTTTCTGGCGCGGCTTGAGCGTCTTTCACCGTTTTCAACAGATCGGCCTGACGGCGCAACCGCTCGGCCTGGGTTCGTTGCGGGTCAAACGGCGAGGCCTTGATGTTGTTGCGCAGCAGCTCCTTTTGAGCACTGCTCAACGAGCCGTAGAGCATTTCGCTGCGGCTCAGTGCGCGATCAAAGCGCTTTTCGATGCGCGCATCTTCAGATGTTTGAAGGAAGTCGTCTTCAAACTCCACGTTGCTTTTGGCCTGGCGGCTCTTGAGGTGTTCGAGTTGGGTGGCATCGAGTTGCAGGGCCAGGCGCGCCATGGGCTGCACGCTGGCATCGGCCGCACGGTCGATGCGCTGACGGATCACATCAAACTCGGCGCACACCTGCGCGCCGGTCATGTCTTGCGCAGCCAGCGTTTGCCAGCGTTGAAGCAGCCCGGCGTAGACCGGCAGCTCGTTGGTTCGGTGCCATTGAAAGAACGCGTTGATGTCGCCGCGCACCGGTGTCGACTGGCCGCTGTTGAAATCGACGTGGCTGTCCAGCCACCAGTAGGTGGCGTTGTGCGCTTGGTTGTAGGCCAGCCGCGTGGCGGTGCAGGCCGTGAGGGCGGTGGCCACAATCACCATCGCGCAGACCCGCACAGACCTCAGGGCGATAATCCGGCGCACGTGAGGCCCGGCAAGAACGCCGCGCAACGATTCCCCGAAAGAGGTGTTCATGTCGTTCCCTGTGGATGTGGTGGTGATGGCGGCCGGCAAGGGCACGCGCATGAAAAGTCAACGGCCCAAAGTGTTGCACCGTTTGGGCGGCCGCGCACTGGCCCAGCACGTGATCGACTGCGCAGCGCGGTTATCGGCGCGCTCGGTGGTGGTGATCACCGGCCACGGGGCTGAGCAGGTGGAAGCCGGCTTGCAGGCCCCTGCCACCACCGCGCTGCGCTTCGTGCGCCAGGAGCCTCAGCTCGGCACTGGCCACGCGGTGCAACAGGCCGCGCCCGTGCTGCCCGACGATGGCGTGACACTGGTGCTCTCGGGCGATGTGCCGCTGACCCGACCCGAGACCTTGCAGGCGTTGCTTTACCTGTGCGCGGGCGAGCGACTGGCCCTGCTCACGCTCGACATGCCCGACCCGGCGGGCTACGGACGCATCGTGCGCGCAGCCGATGCGTCGGTGCAGGCCATCGTGGAGCACAAGGACGCCAGCGACACGCAGCGCGCCATCACCGAGATTTACAGCGGCATCATGGCCGTACCCACCCTGCTGTTGCATGGCTGGCTGGCGCGGCTGGACAACCGCAACACCCAGGGCGAGTACTACCTCACCGACGTGGTGAAGTTCGCGGTGGCCGATGGCCTGAGCGTGGCCGCGCACCGCATTCATGACGCGGTGCAGGTGGCCGGGGTCAACAGCCCTGTGCAGCTCGCCGAGCTGGAACGCGCCTACCAGCGACGCGTGGCCGATGCGCTGATGGAACAAGGCACCCGCCTGGCCGACCCCGCGCGCGTGGACGTGCGTGGTGAACTGGTGTGTGGCCAGGACGTGGAGATCGACGTCAACTGCGTGTTCGAAGGCCGCGTGGAGCTGGGTAGCGCTGTGCGCATCGGCGCGAACTGCGTGATCGCCAATGCCGTGATCGAAGCCGGTGCGGTGATCCATCCGTTCACCCACATCGACGGCGAGAAACTCGGCGTCAAGGTTGGGCCTGGCGCGCTGGTCGGTCCGTTCGCGCGGCTGCGGCCGGGCGCCGATCTGGGCCCCGAGGTGCATATCGGCAACTTTGTGGAAGTGAAGAACAGCACCCTGGCCGCTGGCGCGAAAGCCAACCACCTGGCTTATCTGGGCGACGCCACCGTGGGCGAGCGGGTGAACTACGGCGCGGGCAGCATCACCGCCAACTACGACGGTGCCAACAAGCACCGCACGGTGATTGAAGCCGACGTGCACGTGGGCAGCAACTGCGTGCTGGTGGCGCCTGTGACCATCGGCGCAGGCGGTACCGTGGGCGGTGGTTCCACCATCACCAAGGACACCGCGCCCGGTGCGCTGTCGGTGGCGCGCGGCAGGCAAGTCGGCATTGCCAACTGGCAGCGGCCGCAGAAAAAGAAACAGGCTCCCTGAGGAGCCTGTCAGATGGTGGTGCGGTGGCCGTTTCAGCGGCCGCCGCGCACGTCCATGGAGTCGAACCGGCTTTCACCCGGCGACTTGCTGTTGGGGCCACCCGCCTCGCCTCTGCGGGGCGCGTTGAAACCGCTGTTGCTGTACGCACGGCTGAAGCCACCGCGGCGGCTTTCCTGGTTCAGGTCCATCAGCCCGCTCAGACCCATGACTTCGGAATCGCGAAATGCGGTATTGGTGTTGATGGAGTCGAACTCCGAGAACTGGCTCTCCAATTGCTGGCGGCGGCTGTCCCGTGTTTCTTCCTTCTCTTTCACCAAGGGCTTCGGCAATTCAGCCAGGTTGAGCTGCTTGCGAAAGTCCGCCGGGGATGGCATGCGGTGCAGACCGTTCTTGAGGAAGACAAAGCGCACGCCAGCGGTCTTGAGGATGCGGTTCTTGAGCTTCACCATGTGGGCCTTGTGCCGGGCGTTGCTCAAGGGGTGCTGTTCGATGTCGAAGGCAAAAGTCGGCTTGCCGTCGTCGCCACACACCACAAAGTCCACCTTTTGCTTGTTCAGGCGGTCTTCAGCGCGTTTGCGGTTGCTGGCTCTGCGCACCGACAGCAGGTCTTTGAGCAGCAGGTTGGGCAGCACCACCTGGCCCGGGAAGGTGTCCTGCAGGTAGTCCAGCATCTGAGCTTGCTCGGGTGTCATCAAACGCTCCGCGCTGTACCGGTCTTCCCGACCCGACGATTCGCCCGGGCCGCGAAAGCGCCAGACGGCCAGTGCCACCAGTCCCAGCACGGCCAGCGCTCCCAGCACAGCAATCCACGTCGTGTTCATCAATAACTCCTAAGTACAGTCCGCCTTTTCACATCGGCCAAAAGCGAAGGTTGTTACATAAAGTATGTTTCGTCAACTCATGGAAGTGGCAAGAAGTGCGCCAAGTGTGCGCTATGTATCAATTTTCTTCGCCAATCTGAGTACCAATGTGGTGCATTGAAGTCACGGGGTCAACTTGAGCGGCAGGCTCAGGCGTGGGTCGAATTTGGCGCGCTTGAGACTGAAGAAGGCTTTGATGTTGCGCACATTGGTGTCGCTGGTGAACAGTCGCTGAGCCAGCGCCAGGTAGTCCGGCATGTCGTGGCAATGCACCACAAGGATGAAATCCGGACCGGGGCTGACGCGGTAGCACTGTTGCACTTGCGTCACGGGCAGCACGCGCGCTTCGAATGCGTCGAGCAGTTCGGTGCCCTGGCGCTCCAGCGTGATCTCCACCAATGCCGTGAGCCCGTGGCCCAGCACCGGCGCCAGGCGATCGGCGCTCAGGATGGCCACTTCGCGCTCGATCAGCCCGAGCTGGCGCAGCCGTTTGGTGCGCCGCAGGCTTGTGGGCGGCGACAGGTGCGCCAGTTCTGCCAGCGTCTGGTTGCTCTGCGAGGCATCGGTTTGAAGCAGATCGAGCAGACGGAAGTCTGCCTCGTCGATGTTGATTTCTTCCATATCATTCGCAAGTTTGAACCAAATCATCTTGGTGGATCATGTGAGAAATTATTGCTGATTGATCGTGATATTTTGAAGTTTTATTTCAGGCAACAGTCACTAGCATCGGCACTTCAGCATTTTTCGGAGAGCAACATGTGTGGCATCGTCGCAGGGGTTTCAGGGCGCAACGTCGTACCTGTGCTGGTTCAGGGTTTGCAGCGGCTGGAGTACCGCGGCTACGACTCTTGCGGTGTCGCGGTGCACACCGGCGGTCTTCGGCGCGCCCGCAGCACGGCGCGTGTGGCCGAACTGGCGCAGCAGGTGCAGGCAGACGGCATTGCCAGCGGCACCGGCATTGCCCATACCCGCTGGGCAACCCATGGTGCGCCCGTGGTGCACAACGCCCACCCCCACTTCAGCCATGGCCCGGGTGCCGCTGCGGGCACCGCAGGCCGGGTGGCACTCGTACACAACGGCATCATTGAAAACCACGACGAACTGCGCGCTGCGCTGCAAGCCAGAGGCTACGTGTTCGAGAGCCAGACCGACACCGAGGTGATCGCTCACCTGATCGATTCGCTCTACGAAGGCGACGTGTTCGCCGCGCTGCGGGCCGCAGTGGTCCAGCTGCATGGCGCCTACGCGCTGGCTGTGTTCCACAAGGACGAACCTCACCGCGTGGTGGGTGCGCGCGCCGGCTCACCGCTGGTGCTGGGTGTGGGCACGGTCGACGGCGTGCTCGGCGCAGAGCACTTTCTGGCCAGCGACGCCATGGCTCTGGCCGGCGTGACCGACCAGATTGTTTATCTGGAAGAGGGCGACCTCGTGGATCTTCAGCTCGGCCGCTATTGGGTACTGGACGCTCAGGGCCGCGCACTGGACGCAGCCAAGCGGCCGGTGAAGACCGTGCAGGCCCACAGCGGCGCTGCCGAACTCGGCCCCTACCGCCACTACATGCAGAAGGAAATCTTCGAGCAACCGCGCGCCATCGGCGACACGCTCGAAGGCCTGGAGGGCATCACGCCCGAACTGTTTGGCGACGGTGCTTACCGGATCTTCAAAGACGTCGACAACGTGCTCATTCTGGCCTGTGGCACCAGCTACTACAGCGGTTGCACCGCCAAGTACTGGCTGGAGAGCATTGCGAAGATCCCCACGCAAGTGGAGGTGGCCAGCGAATACCGTTACCGCACGAGCGTTCCGAATCCGCGCACCCTGGTGGTGACCATCACGCAAAGCGGCGAAACCGCCGACACCCTGGCGGCGCTTCGCCACGCGCAGGGCTTGGGCATGAAGCACACGCTGACCATCTGCAACGTGAGCACCTCAGCCATGGTGCGCGAATGTGAACTGGCCTACATCACCCGCGCCGGCGTCGAAATCGGCGTGGCCTCCACCAAGGCCTTCACCACCCAGCTCGCCGGCCTGTTTCTGCTCACGCTCGCGCTTGCGCAAGTGCGCGGTCATTTGAGCGAAGAAGACGAAGCCAGCCACCTCAAGGCCATGCGTCACCTGCCCGTGGCGCTGCAAGCCGTGCTCGCGCTGGAGCCTCAAGTGATCAGCTGGGCCGAAGACTTTGCCCGCATGGACAACGCGCTCTTCCTCGGCCGCGGCCTGCACTACCCCATCGCGCTCGAAGGCGCGTTGAAGCTCAAGGAGATCAGCTACATCCACGCCGAGGCTTACCCCGCCGGCGAACTCAAACACGGCCCGCTGGCGCTGGTGACCTCGGCCATGCCCGTGGTGACGGTGGCACCCAACGACACCTTGCTGGAGAAGCTCAAGAGCAACATGCAGGAAGTGCGTGCACGCGGTGGCGTGCTGTATGTGCTGGCCGATGCCGACACCCGCATCGCCAGCAGCGAAGGCATCCACGTGATCCGCATGCCGGAACACTACGGCGCTCTCTCGCCCATCCTGCACGTGGTACCGCTGCAAATGTTGGCGTACCACACGGCGCTGGCGAAGGGGACCGATGTGGACAAGCCTCGCAACCTGGCGAAGTCGGTCACTGTTGAGTGAACTGTTGGACGGTCGGTTGACTAGTGTTCCGACCCAATAAAGTCGAAAACTAGTCAATAAAGTCGAAAACCGGAAAAAAGAGTCGAAAACCAATCTCTGGCTTGGATGCGGCACAGTGACGAGTCTTAAGGTCACCCAAGCAACGCCCATGATGACTACCTGCGCGACGAGGCGAGTTGAATGGCTCTTTTGCAGCGGTTGCTGCCGTTCGAGTTTTCAACGTGAATGCCCTTGGCGTGCCGGATTGCGATCACTCCTATTCATGCATCGTGGTAATGCGCAGAGACAGGTTTCAGGCGCGCAGTTGACATTGCTAGAGAGTTGACAACAGCGTGCAGAGATCTGCAAGCTCGACGAGCAAGACTGCAGCAGCATCAAGCATGGTGCGATCAATCACCTGGGCGTGTCGCCAGCGTTGATGGCTTACCGCGAGCACAAGGCCATGCTGGGCAAGACTTAGGCCGGCGAGAAGTTCCCGGCGGTTGTGATGATGGGGGCTGGCTGGATGGTGGTCCCCGACATCAAACCAGGCAAGTGATGGTGAGTGGCTGACCCGCCCTGGGTCAGCCACTCAGTCGGGATCGCTGTTTGCAGGTGATCCCGTCCTTTTTGTCAGTTGGCGCAACAGCGCTGTGGCCAACCAGCCATCACTTTGATCCACCCGAAGCCTTGGCCACGTAGGCCGCCAGGGCGGCAATTTGCGCATCACTGAGTTTGCCGTTGTAGGACGGCATCTGCCCAATGCCGTTGCGCAGCGCGGTGGCCACGCGCTTGGCATCGGGCTTGAGCTCGTCCAGGCTGGGGCCCACGGCGCCTTCGGCTCCCGCGTCCTTGAGCGCATGGCACAGGGCGCAGGCAGGCACCGCGCCTTGGCCGAACAACACCTTGCCTTGTTGAAGTTGCGCGGCATCGTCGGCGGCGTGCACGGGCAGCACTGTGAATGCCAACGACCACAGGGCAGCGACCAACGCGTGTTTTTGGATTGTGCGCTTCATGCCACGCTCACTTTCACGGCGTGGTCGGCCCAGCTGGTGTTGTTGTAGCCGCCCGCGTTTTCCATGCGTTGTTCGGGCTGCACGTTGCCTGCGGTGTCGGTGGCTCGGCTCGCCAGGGTGAACTGGCCCGCCGGCAGGCGCGCCGCAAAAACAAACTGCCGCCACGCAAAGCGGCCGAGGTCGGGCCCCACCATGCGCGCGAGCTGCCAGGTTTTTCCGCCGTCCAGAGAAACCTCGACCTTGGCCACCGCGTTCATGCCGCCAAACGCCACGCCATGGATCTGTGTGTCACCCGCTTTAAGCGGGGCGCCGTCCGTGCCGGGACCGTTGATCCACGACTTCACCGTCATTTCCTGCACCGATGGCTGCGACGGGTCGCCCTTCGCGCCGGGCGGTGAAATGCGGTAGCCGTGCGACATGATGCGTGCGTCGGTCTCCTGAGCGGTGAAGGCCAGGCGTTTGACGTACTTGATGTTGTTCACGCCCGTGTAACCCGGCACGATCAAGCGCAGTGGGCCGCCGTGGGCCAGCGAAATCGGCACACCGTTCATTTCCCAGGCCAGCAGGGCATCGGCGAGTGCGGCAGCAGGCACCGAGCGTTCCACGATCACGCTCTTGGGGTCCAGTCCATCGGGGAGTTTTTCGCCGCCTGTGCCGGTGAGGTAGGCCATGCCGGCCTCCACGCCGCCCAGGGCATCCACCACCCAGCGCACCGGCACACCGCTCCACACCACACAGCCTGCTGCGCCCACTTGCCAAGGCGTTCCACTGGGCTTGTTGGGGAAGTAGCCGCGTCCGTTGCCAGAGCATTGCAACACCATCGCCGTGGTCTCGATGCCTATGCGCTTGAGGTCGCCCAGCGTGAGTTTGCGCGGGTTCTTCACCCCCTCGATGTTGATCTCCCAGGCATCGCGGTTGCCCAGGATCGAGGCGTCGGGCGCGGGCAGGTTGTTGCGGATGTAGAGCTGCTCGGACGGCGTGATTACGCTGGTGCCGAACACACTGCGCTTGGTCTCAATGGTGGTGCTGCTGTGCACGATCAGGCTGGCCGGGTCCTTCCAGCCCACGTACGCTGGCAGAGGCTTGGCAGCACCGGCCAAGGCGACGGGCGCGGTCTCACCAGCAGCGGCTGCGGTGCGGCCAAAGCTGGCCAGACCAACGGCAGCCAAAGCAGCGCCGCTGCCGGCCAGCAGGTGGCGCCGGGGGAGCGAGGTGGGTTGTTGGTTCATTTCTGGGGTCTCCGGTGGTTGGGCGTCGTGCGCCGGTTGGGGTGAAAGGGGTGAGCGGTTGATTCGTTGACAGGGACGCGGTGCCTCAGCCTGGCCCGGACACGGGAGGTGCCTGCAGTGCCGTCTGCGCGACCGCCAGTGCCTTCTTTTTCTGGGCCACCAGCAACAAGGGCTTGCCCTCGCGCGAGCGGATCACCTTCCAGTGCACGTTGCTCCACCAGCCGCTGGCCTCGCGCAGGTCCACAGACTGGTCAAAGGCATACACCGTCACCATGCCGCCCTTCTCGAAGAACGTGGTGAGGTGGTAAGCGAGGTGACCTTCGATATCGCATGGCCGCATGAGTTGGGGAAACCCGGGCACCACGTTGGCGTCCCGCATGCCCAGGTGCATGAGCAACTGGCGCTGCTCCATGAAACTGCCCCGCAAGCTGCGCTCGTGGTATTCGTGGTCGATCGCGTCGCGCACCATCGCTGGCGGTCGCACGGCGAGCACCCCGCCGCTGGTGCCACCGGCCAGCAAAAGCGCAGCCAGAAAACGCTGCAAGCCGCGTCGCGCCAGCAGCGGCTGCGGCTTTCGGTACAGGTGTGCCGGTGCGTCGCTGGCCTCGAAGGCGATCGCCAACTCGGCGCGCGCGCGCAAATCGAATTCGCTGTCGGGCAGGAAAGGCGCGTCGGTATCGGGGCTCATGTCTTGGTCCTGCGAAACGGGGTAACGTTGACATCGGCCTTGGGTGTCGCAGGTACCCCCATGGCCAGCTTCAAAGCGTCGCGCGCACGGGCTAGGCGCGACAACACCGTGCCGGGCGCGATCTCCAGCGCCTCGGCCATCTGGGCGGTGGGCATGTCGTCGAAATAAAACAGCACCAGCACCTCGCGGTGGATGGGCGCCAGGCGCGCGAGCGCCTTGACGACATCGAGTTTGTCGTCCAGCCCCGCGTCGGGCGCCGCTTGCTCGGGCTGCTCTTCATCGTCCAGCGACTGCATGCTGGGTGCGGCCTGGCGAAAGGCGGCGCGGCGCATGATCTGAAAGAGCCAAGCCCGTGCCAGCGCAGCGTCGCGCAGTTGCTCCCGGTGCTTCCAGGCGTTGGCAAAACAGTCTTGCACCACGTCTTCGGCAATGGCGCGCGAACCAGTGAGCGCCCACGCACTGCGCAGCAAAAAACGGTAGTGCTCACGCACCCATTGGTTATAGCGGGACTCGGCAGACTGGAACAGCATGGTGATCAAGAGCGCTGCATGGCTTGGTTCATTCCGTGGCGCTCATTGGTACTTTCCCTAGGGCTGTCGATCAAGGCCCCCGCGTCCCACCCAGCGACGGAAATTCCGCTTCCGCACCTTTGGCTGTGCGCTGCTGCAGGGTGTGCAGTCGGCGTTGCATGCTCTGGATCTCCACCGTCTGCCCGGCAATGATTTCCTCGGCCAACTGCCGGGTGACAGGATCGCGCCCATGCTGCAACACCAGCCGCGCCATGTCCACAGCGCCGGCGTGGTGCGGAATCATCATCGCCAGAAAGTCCTGGTCGGCCTGGCCTGCGTAGCCCGGGCTGTGCATGGCCTGCATCATGCGGGCCATCGATTCGTCCATATCCCGCTGGAATGCGCTGGTGTGCGCGGCGCTGGCGCCGTGGCTGGTGTGCGCGCCGCTCATGCCGTCTGGCCCTTCTCGCCCACACGCACGTAGACGAGGTTGATGCTCTTTTTGTTGCGCAGCGCGCCAGAGGGCAGCGTCAGATTGCCCAGGGGGATCTGCGCAATGAAGGTCGGGCGCAGCGGGTCGCTCACATCAAATGCACTGCACACGGTCTGGCCCGCGTTGGGCGTGCCGGGCAGCTCGTCCTGTTCGTGGGCCACATACAGCAGCGTGTTCTCGGGGTTGGTCCACAACCCGTGCGACTCGCGGCCACGGCTGGAGAAGGTGCCCACCACCTTGCGCTGTCCGCCCGGAGCGCTGCGGTCGATGATGGCGATCGGGCTCGACGCCACGCCGCCGGGGCCACCATCGTCGATGCGCGCCAGGCTGGCATAGACCACGCTGCCGCGCGCATTGCGCACGAACTCAACGTGGTTGGGCCGAGCGCCCATGCCGAGTGGCACGGTGTCGATCAGGTCGAAGCCACCCTGCGTCGAGCGGCAAGACACCGCATCAGCCAGCTTGTGCGAGAACCACACCTCGGCACCGTCGGGTGTGGTCTTCATGAAGGGCGTGAAGCCGGGTTTGTCCTGTGCGCTGATGTCCAGCGTGGTCAGCCGTTGCGGTTGGCTGTGGCCATCCGCGCCGGGGTTGACGCGGAACACGTCGATCTTCGACACCTTCTGGCTGGCCACAAAGGCCAACGTACCCTCACGGTTGAACCACACCTGCGCCGGGCCGCTCAGTGTGGGCAGGTATTGGCGAACCGCGCTGGAGCCCGGGCTGTCGGCCCCCTTGAGCTGGCGAACGGCACGATCGACGCCGACGATGGCAATACGGTCTTCACCGCGCAGCGTGACCCACAGCTCGCGGCCGTTGCGCGTGAAAGTGGGCTCGTGCGGTTCGCGGCCCAGCAGCAGGCCACTACTCAGGCGCTCGGGGTTGGTGGTGGGCCCAGACGCAGGGTTGGGTGTGTTGCCGATCACGCGGCGCTGCTCGGCGTCGATCAGATAAATGTTGCTGGAGCCGCGCCCGCTGGTGGCCAGCAGCCGGCCGTCGGGCGACGGCACCGCGCCGTGGGCGTCGATGCAGCCGTGGTACAGCGGCTTGTGGATCATCGCCGCGTGTGTCGGCGCCACGCCGGCGGTGACGTAGCGAAATGGAGGCCGCGGGTCTTCGTCGAAGCTGGTCAGGTTGATCGTGCTCTCGACGGTGTTCGTCTTCGGATCGATGACGACCAGCGTGTTGGAGTCTTCAGTGGTGATGAAGACGCGGTCGCGCGGGTCGATGCCGGTGGCTGCGGCTCCCGCTGAAGCGCCGGACGGGGCCTGGGCATGTGCTGCGGGCAGCGCGCTGGCTGCCGCGGCGGCCAGGGTGTACTTGAGAATGTCGCGGCGTTGGGTGGTCATGTGTGCTTTCTGAGTTGGTGTGGAGAGTGATCGCTTGGGTCGTGGGCCGGGAGCCGCCGATGAACCACTGCCCAGCGCTTGCTTCAGGTCAAGAGCGCGGCTCGGGCCGTTTCATTCCCTGGGCATGCCGACAGCGCGTCGCGCCGACGCCGCCCTGGCCTTCAGCGCGGGGTGCCAAGTTGCCGATAGACCTCGGCCGACACCTGCGCCAGCACGCTGCGGTCGGCGTCGGACGACAGGGCGTAGCCGAAGGGACCGTCGACCCAGTAGAAGACATTGACCACACCTTCGCGTGCGAAGCGGAAGGCCGTGTCTGTGTTCTTCACGCTGGCCTGCAGTGCCTTGTCCGGCCCCGCGGCACTGCCCACGTCGGCGACATCGTTGGATACGTACAGCGTCAGTTTGCTGCCGAGCTCGTTGCGGTACATGAACTGCGCCACCGGCCCCTGGCCGCCCGGCAACAGGCGCCCGCCTTCCAGCGTATAGCCCTGGGCCTGCAGGTACGGCGGCTTCATCGGCGCGCCCATGCGCTTGGACAGCCAGGCCACGAGCTGGTCTTCGTGCGCCGCGTCCACCTCGACCGGGCGGCGCGGGTCGGGACTGTATACCGCGTGAGCCACCGCCGCGCGCTGCGCGAAGCCGCCCGCTGACGCCAGCGTCAGGCCGCGCTCGGCGGGTGCCGCGGCGGCCATGCGGCCGGCATCGTCGCCCCCCGCGGGCAGGCCGCCCCGCAAGCCCCAGCCTGTGGCGCCGCTGATGACGGCGATGGCGATCCCAGCGGCCAGGCGCTGGAGGTACCAAGGCGTCTGCGGCACGGCGCGCGGGCGCGCCGATTTCAGCAGGCGCTGCGGCGGCTGTTCATCCAGCACGGGATCGAACAAGGCGTGCAGTTCGCGCTTATGCGCCCGGTAGGCCTCCAAGCGCTGCGCGTCTTCAGGGCGTGCGGCCAGATAAGCGGCGATCTCGACCTGGCGCTCAGCGGGCAGGCGGCCATCAACGAACGCATGCAGGTCGGCCTCGGTGACCGGGGGAATGGACGGTGGCGGACGGTCGGTATTCATGGGTTGCTTCGCAATACATTCATTTGACGACTTTCAGCCGCACCGGTTCTGCGCGGCCTTCCATCAGGCCGCGCAGGCGCTCACGGCCTCGCGACAGGCGCGACATCACGGTGCCGATGGGGATACCCAGGGCCTGCGCCACATCGGCATAGGCCATGTCTTCCAGCGTCACCAGAAGAAGCACTTCCTTCTGCTCGACGGGCAGCAAGTCCAGTGCAGCCTGCAGATCCAGTACAGCCAGCCTGTCGGTTTGTGTCGGCGCCACCGGCACTTCGGGCGTGTCGTCGTCCATGGTCACGGTGTGCAGCCTGGGACGGCGCACGCCATCGACGTGCAGGTTGTGCATGATGCTGAAGAGCCAGGCGCGCATGTCGGCCACGCCGCCCCACAGGTTCGACTTGGCCCAGGCCCGCTCCAGCGTGTCCTGCACCAAATCGTCGGCGTCGTCACGGTTGTTCACCAGTGCGCGCGAATAGCGGCGCAGGCGCGGCACCCAGCTCAGCAGGCTTGCGTCGTCTTGCATCGGGGGGTCGTGGCCTGAGGGTCTGGACGGAAGTCGACAGCAAATGTCATTCCTTGATGATGTGCCAGACGTCTTTGAAGTTGTCGCCGGCGCGGTCGCCGGGCTTCTGGTCGGCCTGGTAGGTGTACACCGGCTTGCCCTTGTAGGCCCACTGGCGCGCACCGTCGTCGCGCATGACGATCGTGTATGCACCGGCGGGTTGGTCGCTGGCGGCGGCCATCGCGGGCGGCCACAGCGCGGCGCAGCCGCCGTTGCAGGTGCTTTTGCCGCTGCCTGCCACGTCCTTGTCGAAGGTGTAGAGCGTCATGCCCTTGGCGTCGACCAGCGCGCCGTTGGCGAGCTTGGCCGGCGCGTCGGCAGCCATAGCGCCGGTGAGTGGTGCCGCGAAGGAAGCCGCTGTGATCAGCAGCGCGGCCAGAGTCGAAAGGTGCTTCATGGGGTTGTCCTTTAGGGTCTGGTGGAGAGTAGCCACGCTGCGTGCCGTTCAGTAAGCCGCAGCCACCGCCAGCTTGGGGTCGATCTGCCAGGTTTCACTGACGATCTTGCCTTCACGGAACGTCAGCACGTAGCGCACCTTGATGGGCATCTTGCCTTCGAAGACGACGTTGGCCGAGACGGTGGCGCCCTTGGGGTTGGCCGATTCTTCAATCTGGCCGACTGTGAGCTTCAGTGGGCCGACGGCCTTGCCGAACTTCTCCCAGGTGCCGCGAATGGCATCGGTGGTGGCATAGGTGCCGTCGAGTGGGCCGCCTACCCAGTTCAGCTGGGCCTGGTCGGCATAGGCACGCATGACGATCTGGGTGTCGCCCGAGGCGATGGCCTGGAAGTGCGTGCGGGCGTCGTCGCTGGGGGCGGCGAAGGCGCTGCCGGAGGCGAGCGTCAGGGCGGTGGCGGCGAAAGCGAAAGTCTTGAACATTGTGGGCTCCGATGAAGGGTTGGTGTGAAGTGAAGGGGGGTGAGTGCTGGACGAAGGGTCCGATAGGTCCCGACAAAAGAGCAGACGGCGTCGGCATGCGGTCTATTCCAGAGCGTGCAAAGAAATTTAGGGTCAGGGCCCTGGGCCGTGAATTCGAGGCTTCAGCCCAGCAGGGCCGGCACCCAGCGGTTGATGAGCGCGCCTCCGACGATGAGCCAGCCGAACAAGATCAACGCCAGCAGCAGCGGCTTGGCCCCGGCCTTGCGAATGGCGCCGATGTGCGTGGCCAGGCCGAGCGCAGCCATCGCCATCGCCAGCAGCGCGGTGTCAATCTCGATCGTCACTGCCACCACCGACGCCGGCAGCCATTGCAGCGAATTGAGCAACACAACCGCGACGAAGCCGAAGGCGAACCAGGGCACAGCGAGTTGACCCTTGGCGTGAGCATGCTCTGCCTCCACCAGGGCTTGCAGGGTGCTGTCGCGCGCCAGCCAAGCCGACAGCATCACCAGGAACGGCGCCAGCATCATTACTCGAACCATCTTCGCGATGACGGCCGAGTTGGCTGCGTCCGGGCCCACCGAACGTGCTGCGGCCACCACCTGGGCCACCTCGTGGATGGTCGATCCGACGTAGATGCCGAACCCGTTGGCGCCGCCGGGGATCAGCGCCCAGTGCCGGTTCAGCTCGAACAGCGCCGGGTACAGGAAGATCGCCAGCGTGCCGAACACCACCACCGTGGCCACCGCCACCGTGACCTGCTCGGCGCGCGCCTTGACCACCGGCTCGGCGGCCATCACCGCAGCAGCGCCGCAGATGGCACTGCCAGCGCCGATCAGCATCGCCGTCTTGCGCTCCAGGCCCAGCCAGCGCGTGCCGATGAGGCAGGCCAGTGCGAAGGTCGAGCCCAATATCATTGTGTCGATGGCGACACCAGCTATGCCAACATGGTCAATGTCCTGCACGGTGAGCCGCAGGCCGTACAGCACCACGCCCAGGCGAAGCAGGTTCTGCTTGGAGAAGTTGACGCCGGCGCCGCTGGCTACCGCCCAGCGCGGGGCCCACGGGTAAACCGTGTTGCCCACGATCATGCCCAGCACGATGGCCAGCGTCAGCGCACTGAAGCCATGGTCCTGCAGCCAGGCGATGCGGCCCAGCGCGATACCGGTGGCAGCCAAGGCGCCGCTCAGGGCCAGGCCGGGGAGCATGCGTGCGAAAGCCGATGCAGAGGCCGATGTGCGTGGCTCAGGAAGTACGTTGATGGTCATGCTGCTTGCCTCCGGTTGAAGTTCATGAGGACGAAGCTTCCGGCTTCATAGATGACCCGTCAAACGGGTTGTATCGCTAAGATGTACCCATCTGATCGCTTTGCAAACAAATCCGCCATGAATACCCTTCGCCTCACGCTGCGACAGCTGCAGATCTTCGTGGCGGTTGCGCGCAGCGGCACTACCACGGCAGCCAGCGCCGAGATCGCGCTGTCGCAGTCGGCCACCAGCTCGGCCGTGAATGAACTTGAGCGGCTGCTGTCGCTGCGCCTGTTCGACCGCGCGGGCAAGCGCCTGCTGCTCAACGACAACGGCCGTGCGTTACTGCCGCGGGCCCTGGCGCTGCTGGACGGTGCCGCCGGCATCGAGTTGATGTCCCGCGATGGCAGCGCCCAGGCGCAGTCGCTGCGCATCGGCGCCAGCACCACCATCGGCAACTATGTGCTGCCCAGGCTGCTGGCCCGTTTTGTCGCAGCGCAACCGGGCCATGCCAGTGCCTGGCGCTCAAAGGTCGTGATCGGAAACACGGCGGCCATCTGTGACGCGGTCGCTGCGTTTGAACTGGACGTGGGCCTGATCGAAGGGCCTTGCCACCAAGCGGCGCTGGCCGTCACGCCATGGCACCAGGACGAGATGGTGGTCGTTACATCGCCCGACAGCGCGTGGGCACGAATGAGCCTGGCCGGCGAGCGGGTGCCAATGCGGACACTGCGTGAAGGGGTCTGGCTGGTGCGTGAGTTGGGCTCGGGAACGCGCGAGGCCACCGACCAAAGTCTGCTGCCCCACTTGCGCTCCTACCGTCGAAGCATCGAGCTGGGAAGTTCGGAGGCGATCAAACATGCGGCCGAGGCGGGTATGGGGGTGGCCTGCCTTTCGTCGTGGGTCGTGAGCGACGCTTTGGAGGCCGGCCGCCTGTGCCGCATCGCCACGACCTTGCCGCGGCAGCTCCGACAATCTCACCTGGTCGTGCATCGCGACAAACAGCCCACCGCTTCGCTGCTGGCATTTGTCGACCAGGTATCTGGCGCCGAGAAAACGGCGCCATGAAATGTGACTCCATCGAGGTCAGGCCTGAGCAGCTCGCCAGTCGGCGCTCAAAGCTTATCCACGCACCTTCAACGAGATTCACGGCAGGCTCACCTGCACAAATGCCGGATGCGGATGGCGAGGTCAAGACTGCCGCATATCCACATACCGCACGCGATGTCTTGGGCATTGCGATCCAACGGCCACCCCTTGTCTCCTTCTTTATTTGCGGCGAGAGCAATGATCAGAATGTTGCAACAGCATCAGGTCAAAGTGAACTATTGCCCGTCTATCACGCACTTTGAGGAGCACTGGGAACCCGGGTGGCGGGTATTGCGCTACGGACACTGAAGGACCAAAAGAAGTGATTCGCCCTCCCTGCTGGCGCTTGAAGAAGGCCTGCCCAGGGTCCAGAACACCGTTTCGTCCGTGACGCAAAGGGCCATTCCAGAACTTTGCACTTCGCTACAGTGCCGAACGACCGGTACAGGTAATCGATCGGTCGCTTGAGATCCTGACCGGTGAGCGACCGCTTGCGGTGGCGCCCATGGACTCTGCCGTCGAACCTAAGTGGCAGCAATCAGTCTTGAGCGGGCGTCGGAACTTCGAGACCCGCTTCGCAGCGATTGCTGCTTTTGGCTCACTCGGGTTTCAAACGCACTCCATGCCCAAAAGCGGTCACTCTTCAGCGTCTTCTGGACAGCTGCTTGCGGACAAAGCTGTCGTAAAAGGCGAGCCGTTGCATTGAGGTTTCTGGGTGGGTCAAGTTGACTCCTGAACCTTGGAGGGTGTACGCGGCCGCCTCATAAGCCGGTACACCACCGGCACCACCAACAGAGAAAGCAATGGCGCGCTGATCATGCCGCCGATCATGGGCGCAGCAATCCGCTGCATCACCTCGCTGCCGGTGCCCATGCCCCAGAACAGCGGCAGCAGGCCGGCCACGATGGTGGCCACCGTCATGGCCTTGGGCCGCACCCGCAGCACCGCGCCTTCCCGGATGGCTTCCAGCAGCGAAGGCTCGTCGGTGCGCCCGGCGTCCAGCCGCTCCTGCCACGCCTGCTTGAGGTAGATCAGCATGATCACGCCGAACTCGGCCGCCACACCGGCCAGCGCAATGAAGCCCACCACACTGGCCACCGACAGGTTGTGCCCCAGCAGCCAGAGGAACCACACCCCACCCACCAAAGCAAATGGCAGCGTGGCCATGATCAACAGCGCCTCGTCGAAGCGGCGGAAGATCAGGTACAGCAACACGAAGATGATCAGCAGCGTGACCGGCACCACCAGCTTGAGCTTGGCGGTGGCGCGCTCCAGGAACTCGAACTGCCCCGACCACGACACCGAGTACCCGGGGGGCAACACCACCTGTTCTGTCACTGCGCGTTGCATGTCCAGCACCGCACCGCGCAGGTCGCGCCCGCGGATGTCCACGTACACAAAACCAGCCAGGCGCGCGTTCTCGCTGCGCAGCATGGGTGGGCCTTCGGTGATGCGCAGGTCGGCCACGTCGGACAACACCAGGCGCTGGCCGCCGGGCGCCACGATGGGCAGCGCGCGCAGCTCGGGAAGCGAGTCGCGCAACTCGCGCGGGTAGCGCAAATTGATCGGGAAACGTTGCAACCCCTCCACCGTCTCACCGATGTTCATGCCGCCCACGCTGCCGGCCACGATGTCCTGCACGTCGGCAATGTTCAGGCCGTAGCGCGCGGCGTCCGAGCGGCGGATGTCCACGTCGATGTAACGACCGCCCGTGAGGCGCTCGGCCAGGGCGCTGCTGACGCCGGGTACGTCCTTCACCGCTTTCTCGATCTCGCCGGTCAGGCGGTCGATGGTGGCGAGGTCGGGACCAGCCACCTTCACGCCCACAGGGCTCTTGATACCGGTGGCCAGCATGTCGATGCGGTTGCGGATCGGGGGCACCCAGATGTTGGAGAGACCGGGCACGCGCACGGTGCGGTCGAGCTCCTCGATCAGCGCCTCGGGCGTGAGGCCGGCTCGCCATTCGTTGCGCGGTTTGAACTGGATCGTGGTCTCGAACATCTCCAGCGGCGCCGGATCGGTGGCGGTCTCGGCGCGCCCGGCCTTGCCGTACACGCTCTGCACCTCGGGGATGGTCTTGATGAGCCGGTCGGTCTGCTGCAGCAGCTCGGCCGCCTTGGACGCCGAGAGCCCGGGCAGCGCGGTCGGCATGTAAAGCAGATCGCCCTCGTCCAGCGGCGGCATGAACTCGCTGCCCAGTTGGCGCAGCGGCCACATGCTGGCCACCAGCACCAAGGCCGCCACCACCAGCGTGAGCTTCGGCGCTTTCAGCACCGCATCCAGCACCGGTCGGTACAGCGCGATCAGCGCGCGGTTCAACGGGTTGGCGGTCTCGGCCGGGATGCGTCCACGGATCAGGTAACCCATCAGCACCGGGATGAGCGTCACGGCCAGACCGGCAGAGGCCGCCATGGCGTAGGTTTTGGTGAAGGCCAGCGGTGCGAACAGCCTGCCCTCCTGCGCCTCCAGCGTGAACACCGGAATGAAGCTCAGCGTGATGATGAGCAGCGAGAAGAAGAGCGCTGGACCCACCTCGGCGGCGGCGTCACCAATCACGCGCCACCGCGGCTCACCCTGCAGCGTTTCGCCCGGGTGGTGGTGCGCCCAGCGCTCCAGGTGCTTGTGGGCGTTTTCGATCATCACGATGGCCGCGTCCACCATGGCGCCGATGGCAATGGCGATGCCCCCCAGCGACATCACGTTGGCGTTGATACCCTGCTGCTGCATCACGATGAAGGCCATCAACACGCCCAGCGGCAGCGACACGCTGGCCACCAGCGCGCTGCGCAGGTGAAACAAAAAGGCCAGGCACACCAGCGCCACCACGATGAACTCTTCCAGCAACTTTTCACCGAGGTTCTTCACCGCGCGCTCGATCAGGCCCGAGCGGTCGTACACCGGCACGATCTCCACGCCAGCCGGCAGGCTGCGCTGCAATTCGGTCAGCCGCGTCTTCACCGCCGCGATGGTCTGCAGCGCGTTCTTGCCCGAGCGCATCACCACCACACCGCCCACCGCCTCGCCCTCGCCGTTGAGCTCTCCGATGCCACGGCGCATCTCCGGCCCGGTCTGCACGCGCGCCACGTCGCCCAGGCGCACCGACACACCAGCGGCGCTGGTGATGAGCGGAATGGCGCGGAAGTCGTCGAGCGTCTTGAGGTAACCGCTGGCGCGAACCGCGTACTCGGCCTCGCCCAGCTCCAGCACCGATCCCCCGGCCTCCTGGTTGCCGCGCCCCACCGCATCGGCCACCATGGATTGCGTCACGCGGTAAGCGGCCATCTTGTCGGGGTCGAGCATGATCTGGTACTGCTTGACCATGCCGCCCACGCTCGCCACCTCGGCCACGTCGGGCACGGTCTTGAGCTCGAAGCGCACGAACCAGTCCTGCAGGGCGCGCAGCTGCGCCACGTCCTGCCCACCGGTGCGGTCCACCAGCGCGTACTGGTAAATCCAGCCAACGCCGGTGGCGTCCGGCCCGATGCTGGAGCTGGCCCCACGCGGCAGGCGTGCCTGCACCTGGTTCAAATACTCCAGCACACGCGAGCGCGCCCAGTAAGGGTCCACCGCATCTTCAAACAGCACGTACACAAAGCTGTCGCCGAACATGGAGAAGCCGCGCACCGCGCGAGCGCCCGGCACCGAAAGCATGGTGGTGGTCAGCGGGTAGGTGACCTGGTTCTCCACGAGCTGTGGCGCCTGGCCGGGCCATGTGGTGCGGATGATCACCTGCGTGTCGGACAGGTCGGGCAGCGCGTCCAGCGGTGTGCGCTGCAGGGCTACCACACCCCAGGCGCTCAGCAGCGCGGTGGCCAGCAGCACGAGGAAACGGTTGGCAATGCTCCAGCGGATCAGACTGGCGATCATTTGCCGGCCTCCGGTGCCACACGCTGCAGGCTGGTGATGCGCGGTACGTCCCCGCCCTGCATTTCAAACTCGATCTGCAGGCGGTCCCCCGCCTCCAGATCGCGTGGCTGCTGCGCTCGCGGCGGCAGTTTGAAGTCCATTTGCATCGTTGGCCACTTCAGCGCCGCAATGGGCGGGTGCGTGAGCGTGACCGTGTCGCCGCTGAGTGCGTCGATCACCGCGTCGGTGGTGTAGCGCTGAACCGTGGGCGCAGGCTCCTGGTTGAGCCGCGCCTCCAGCCCGCGCAGACTGGCTTCGGAGTCGATCAGGAACTGGCCCGAAAGCACCACGCGCTGTCCCATCTGAAGACCAGCGCTGATCTCGGTCTGGCCACCCACCTCCAGGCCCGCCGTCACCTCCACCGGACGGAACCGCCCGCCCTCCTCGGCCACCATCACCACGCTGCGCCGCCCGGTGTGAATCACTGCGTCGCTGGGCACCAGCAGCGTGGTGGCGGTCTTGGGTCGATCCAGCCGCATGCTCACCAGCATGCCCGGTACCAGCCGACCCTGCGGGTTGGCCAGTTGCACGCGAGCGCGAATGGTGCGCGTGACCGAATCTACTTCAGGCAGCAACGCTTGCACCTGGCCTTCAAACGTCTGCCCTGGCGCACCGGGGCTGGTGGTACGCACGCGCGCACCCGGCTGCAGCAGCCCTGCCTGGCTCTCCGGCACGGCGCCTTCGGCCCACACGGTGCGGGTGCCCTGCAGACGCATGAGCGTCATGCCCGGCATCACGGTGGCGCCCTCACGCACCATGAGTTCGCTCACGATGCCGGCGATGGGCGCGGTGAGCGTGAAGCGCGGCTGCACCACGCCGGAGGCCACCACGCGCTGGATGTGCGCGGGTGTCATGCCGGCCTGGCGCATGCGCTGGCGCGCGGCATCTTTCAATGTGTCGGTGCCGTCAACGCTCAGGCGCGCAAGCGCGAGGTACTCCTCCTGCGCGGCCACCCAGTCGGGCACGTACAGCTCGGCCAGCGGTGCACCGGCGGCCACACGGTCGAGCGCGGCCTTCACATGCAGCTTCTCCACGAAGCCCATGGCGCGCGAACTCAGTTCCACACGCTCACGCTCGTTCCAGGCCACATTGCCCACCGCCGTCACCTCCGACACCAGCGAGCCCTCCACCACCGGCGCGGTGCGCAAGCCCAGGTTCTGCTGGATGCGCGGACTCACCGTGACGCTGCTGGCGTCGGCCGCATCGCTGCCGGCGTAACGCGGCACCAGCATCATGTCCATGAAGGGCGACTTGGCCGGGGCCTCGAAGTTCTTGCCCGGCACCATCGGGTCGTGGTAGTTCAGGATTCGCCGACCCGTGGCCGGGTCCACATCGCCGGCCTTGAGAGCATCGCGGATATGCCGGCGCGTGGCTTCTTCGCCCTGCGGGATGGTCCACAGCGACGGGTCGTCGGTGGACGCTGTGCTGGTGCTTGCCGCAGGCTGTGCGGTGGTCTGCGTGGTGTGGCCCATGCCCTGCTGCATGCCCAGCCACCAGGCGCCACCGCCCACGGCAACGACTGCGGCCGCAGCGGCCAGGGCGATGAGGGAGGTTGTCTTGTTCATGGCTTCACTCCCGCGGAGGTGTTGGGGAACAGGTATTCAAGCCGCGCCCAAAGGCCGGCGGTTTCGCGCTCCAGCATCAGCCGCTCCAGCGCCAGGCTCAGCGCATCGCGGCGCGCCTGCAGCACGGCGCCCAGACCCTCTCTACCGCCACGGTAAGCAGCGAGCGCCACTTCAATCCGCTGTCCCGCCAGCGGCTGGCGTTGCGCATCCAGGTGCGCCAGCCGCTGCAGCCCGGCGCGCCAGTCTTGCTGCCAGCGCTGCACTTGCAGCACACGCTCGCGCGTCTGCTCTTCGCGCTCGGCTTCCAGCTCGTTCACTCGGGCGAGTCGCGCGGCGACTTCGCGCTGCTGCCGCTGCGGCTTGTCCCACTGCAACGGCACCGACACGCCGATTGACACCATGTTGGAGAACTGCGAACCGCGCTGGCTGAACATGAGTTCGACGCTCCAGTCGGGCTTGAGGTCCTGGCGGGCGATTTCAGCCTCGGCCCGGGCCACAGCCTCGCGAGCCTGCAGCGCAACGAGATCGGGCAGGTTGCGCAATGGGTCCGCTTCACCCACCGCTGCGGTGATCTGCCGCATGGGCGGTGGATCGGCCAGCGGCTGGTCCGGCGGCCCACCGGTGAAGCGCGCCAGCGTGAGGCGGGCGTTGGCG
>JANPKR010000258.1:0-3162 GCA_031426175.1 Hydrogenophaga sp.
GGTCTTCATCTCGATGGTGACCACACCCATGTCGGGTTCGACCGAGCGCGCGGCGTGCGCCATCACCACGTCGAGCAACGTCATGCTGGCACCGCCGTGCACCACGTCGAAGGAATTCAGGTGCTCATCGGAAGGTTTGAAGCTGATCTCCGCCTCGCCGCCTTCGAACTTTTGCAGTTCGAAGCCGAGCAGTTCGACAAAGGGAATGCGGACGGAAAATTCCATGCTCACCCGCCAGTGATGATGGACACGCCGCCATCCACCGCCAGCCACTGGCCGGTGATGTGTTTGCCGGCGTCACTCGCGTAGAGCAGCGTGAGGCCTTTCAAATCTTCGTCGTCGCCCAGGCGGCCCAATGGCGCGTGAGCGGCCAGGCGCTCTTCACCCATGGCCTTGAGCGTGCCCATGGTCATCTTGCTGGGGAAAAAACCGGGGCAGATCGCGTTCACGCGAATGCCGTGCGCACCCCACTCCGCAGCCAGCGCGCGGGTGAAGTTGATCACCGCGCCCTTGGAAGTGTTGTAGGCAATGGTCTTCATGTCGCGTGGGTTGCCACCCAGGCCGGCGATGGACGCGGTGTTGATGATGCTGCCACTTTTGCGCGCAATCATGCTGCGCTTGGCGACGATCTGGCTCAGGATGAAGTAGCTGCGCACGTTGAGGTTCATCACCTTGTCCCACGCGTCCACCGGGTGGTCTTCGGCGGGCGCGCCCCAGGCGGCACCGGCGTTGTTGATCAGGATGTCGATGTCGCCCAGGCGCTGCAGGCTCTCGTCGGCCAGGCGCTGGATGTCTTCTTCCTTTGAGCAGTCGGCGGCGATCCAGCGGGCATCGATGCCGGCGGCCTGCAACTCGGCGGTGGCCGCTTCCAGGTCTTCGGCCTTGCGTGAGCTGACCACCACACGGGCACCGGCTTCACCCAGCGCATGGGCCATCTGCAGGCCCAGGCCGCGCGAACCGCCGGTGATGAGGGCGGTTTTGCCCTTGAGGTCGAAAAGTTGGTGGATGCTGCGGGTCATGTTGTCGTCCTCTGGATGTTGGAAGGATGGGCGTTGGGGCATTGTGGGTGCATCAAGCGGGCGTGTCTGTCACCGGCGCGGCCTGAAGAGCCTGCAGCTTGAGCCAGAGGTGCGTTCGCAGACGTGGGTCGACGGTCAGGCCCATGCCGTGGCGCAGCGCATCGGCGGCCTCCATCCATTGGCGCTGCTGCTCCAGCAGGTGGGCGCGCGCCACCCACCAGGGCGCGTGGTTGCGCACGTCGGTCTCGGGCAAAGCGTCCAGCGCGGCCAGGCCGTGCTCTGCGCCCTGTGCGGTGCCGAGCGCAACAGCATGGCCGATCTGCGCACCCAGGGTGGGCGCGATCTGCAGCAGACCCTGGTACAGCAGTGTGATGCCGCCCCAGGGCACACGCCCGGTCATGGCGCGTTGCGCGTGGGCCGACTGGATCGCCGCCTCCAGCTGATAGGGCCCGAGCTGGCCGATGGCCGCAGCCTCACGCAGCAGACTGTTGGCACGAGCAATTTGCGCGTGGTCCCAGCGAGACGTGTCTTGCTCGTGCAGAGGCACAAAGCGCTCGTCGCCATCGGGGGTCGACAGGAAGCGTGCGTCTCGGCGCGATTCGCAGAACAGCATCAGCGCCCACAGACCGCGTGCTTCCGCGTCGTGGGGCAGCAAGGCCACGCACAGCTCGGCCAGATGCAGCGCCTCACCTGCCAGTTCGGCACCCAGGGGCGGCTCACCAACCGGTGCGCGCAGGCGCTCCCAGGCGAGTCCGTAGGCGGCGTACACCGCCTCCAGCAACGCATGTCTGCGCAGCGGCAGGTCGGACGGATCGGGTTCTTCAAAACGGATGCCCGCCTTGGCGATCTTCTGCTTGGCACGCACCAGCCGCTGCGCCATGGCCGAGGGCGACACCAGAAACGCGGCGGCCATGCGCTGTGCATCGAGTCCAAGCACGGCCTGCAGCATGAGAGGCGTTCGCACCGAGGCATCGATCGCCGGGTGGGCACAGACCAGCATCAGGCGCAAGCGGTTGTCAGGGATCGGATTCGCCTGCAAAAAAGGTTCGGGTGCCGCATCGCCTTCACGCGGCAACAGCGCACGGACAAAGGGATCGTCGGCCAAGCGCTGCACCACGCTCTGGTGGCGCGCCGACTGCAGCAGTTCACGCCGCGCCACGGTGAGCAACCAGCCCTCTGGTTGCGACGGTATGCCGTCGTGTGGCCACCGCTCCAGCGCCTTGAGCAAGGCGTCGCCCAGGGCATCTTCGGCAGCGGCCAGGTCGTTCCAGCGCCATGCCAGGTGGGCGACCAAGCGGCCGTAAGCGTCGCGCGCTGCGAGCGCAGCCGCCTCGGTCGCCGCAGCCGCAGAAGAGATCATGCGTTCGGTGATTGCATGGGCGGGAGCACGGGACGCACCTCCACGCTGCCGGTGCCGGCACAGGGGGCGCGGGCTGCCCATTCCAGCGCCTGATCGAGCGAAGGCACTTCGATCACGAAGTAGCCGCCCAGGTGCTCCT
The DNA here is from genome assembly GCA_031426175.1 of Hydrogenophaga sp. GTDB lineage: Bacteria > Pseudomonadota > Gammaproteobacteria > Burkholderiales > Burkholderiaceae_C > Hydrogenophaga. Next base: position 2,519 of record JANPKR010000258.1, read on the forward strand.
TGGTGTCGGGGTATGGTCCGTCCTGGACCTGGCGTTGCCCGTTGCGCACGCGCACCTGTGTGGCGGTGTGAGGCGGCTGCAGGCCATTGCCGCCTTTGCTGATGCCCGACTGCTGAAGGGCTGCGATGTAAGCACCCCAGGCGCCCCAGTAGGCGTCGTCGTGACGGCGGTCGAAGTCGGACTGAGGTTCCTTGAAAACGATCATGTATTCCATGTGAAGCTCCTGAAACGGCCGCAGGATGGTGCGGCACGGTGGGTGAAAGCGCAACCCTGCGCTTCCTGCTTCATGGATGCCTGGACATCCGGTCAATCGACACCCGCTGCAACCGCCTGTCGGTCAGGTCTCGTGGTCCATGCATTGGCGCTCCAGCACGACCTTGCGCATGAAGGGCTTCAACGCCACGTGCGACGGATGCGTCTGGTAAGCCGCGAGGGCATCGCGGTCGGTGAAGCTGCTGTTGAGCACCAGATCGTAGGTGGCTTCGAGCCCGGGCTGCGCCGTCGCCACGTCGAAGCGCGTGATGCCGGGAACCAGCTGGGCGCAAGCTTCCAGCAAGGCTTTGGCCTGGGCGATTTTTGCGGCTTTTGCGCCCACAACGCCCAGATACATTTTACTCCAAATGACGATGTGGTGCAGCATAAGA
>JANPKR010000259.1:0-15050 GCA_031426175.1 Hydrogenophaga sp.
CCCACGTAGCCGGGCGGCGCGCCGATGAGGCGGGCCACGGAATGCTTCTCCATGAATTCACTCATGTCGATGCGCACCAGGTGGTCTTCGCTGTCGAAAAGGAAACCGGCCAGCGCCTTGCACAGCTCGGTCTTGCCCACGCCGGTCGGACCGAGGAACAGGAAGGAGCCGGTGGGGCGGTTCGGATCGCTCAGGCCCGAGCGCGAACGGCGGATGGCGTTGGCCACGGCGCCAATGGCCTCGTCCTGGCCCACCACACGCTCGTGCAGCTTGCCTTCCATCATCAGCAACTTGTCGCGCTCGCCCTGCATGAGCTTGCTCACCGGGATGCCGGTGGCGCGCGCGACCACTTCGGCGATTTCTTCGGCGCCCACCTGCGTGCGCAGCAGCTGCGGGCGGCCCTTGCCGTCCTTGTTCAGCGCCTTGCCCGACTCGGCGGCCTGCGCGTCCTTCAGGCGCTTCTCCAGCTCGGGCAGCTTGCCGTATTGCAGCTCGGCGACCTTGTTGAAGTCGCCCTTGTCGGTGAAGGTCTTGATCTGCGAGCGGATGCGGTCCATCTCTTCCATCACGTCCTTGGAGCCGAGCGCGGCGGCCTTTTCCGCCTTCCAGATCTCGTCGTAGTCCGAGATCTCTTTGGTCAAGCGGGCGATCTCTTCCTCGATCAGGCCAAAACGCTTTTGCGAGGCCTCGTCTTTTTCGCGGCGCACGGCTTCGCGTTCGATCTGCAGCTGGATCAGGCGGCGGTCCAGCCGGTCCATGACCTCGGGCTTGGAGTCAAGTTCGATCTTGATCTTGGAGGCGGCTTCATCGATCAGGTCGATCGCCTTGTCGGGCAAGAACCGGTCGGTGATGTAGCGGTGGCTCAGCTCGGCCGCCGCCACGATGGCCGGGTCGGTGATCTGCACGCCGTGGTGCACCTCGTACTTTTCCTGCAGGCCGCGCAGGATGGCGATGGTGGCTTCCACGCTGGGCTCGCCCACCAGAATCTTCTGGAAGCGGCGCTCCAGCGCGGCGTCTTTCTCGATGTATTTGCGGTATTCATCGAGAGTTGTCGCGCCCACACAGTGCAGCTCGCCGCGCGCCAGCGCCGGCTTGAGCATGTTGCCCGCGTCCATGGCGCCTTCGGCCTTGCCGGCGCCCACCATGGTGTGAAGCTCGTCGATGAAGACGATGGTCTGCCCTTCGTCTTTCGCCAGCTCGTTCAACACCGTTTTCAGGCGTTCTTCGAACTCGCCACGGAACTTGGCACCGGCCAGCAGGGCGGCCATGTCCAGGCTCAGCACGCGTTTGCCCTTGAGCGAGTCGGGCACCTCACCCGCGACGATGCGCTGGGCCAAGCCCTCGACGATGGCGGTCTTGCCCACGCCGGGTTCGCCGATGAGCACGGGGTTGTTCTTGGTTCGGCGCTGCAGCACCTGGATGGCGCGGCGGATCTCGTCGTCGCGGCCGATCACCGGGTCGAGCTTGCCCAGGCGGGCGCGCTCGGTGAGGTCCATGGTGTATTTCTTGAGCGCCTCGCGCTGGCCTTCGGCTTCGGGGCTGTCCATGGACTGGCCCCCGCGAACCGCGGTGATGGCCGACTCCAGGCTCTTGCGACTCAACCCGTTCTCGTTGGCCATGCGCCCGAGCTCACCCTTGCTGTCCGCCACGGCGAGCAGAAAGAGCTCGCTGGCGATGAACTGGTCACCGCGCTTGATGGCTTCCTTCTCGGTGGCCTGAAGCAGCTTGGCCAGTTCCTGACCGACCTGCACCTGCTCCTGACCCTGTACTTCAGGCAGGCGTTTGATGGCCGCCTCGGTGGCCTTGGCCAGGCCCTGCACATTCACACCCGCGCGCTGCAGCAGCGACTGCGGGCCATCGGTCTGGCGCAGCAAAGCCAGCAACAGATGTGCGGGTTCAATGTAGGCGTGGTCGGCCCCCAGCGCCAACGTCTGGGCCTCACTCAGGGCTTCGTGGAACTTGGTCGTGAGTTTGTCGAGTCGCATGTCAATGCCTCTCTGAAAGATCTGAATGGGATGGCATGTGGAGTTTCTGCCGAGGTTTTCAAGCCAGGGCTTTCAGCCTGCGCCCACCCGATGTGGGTGGACTTGACCCAGATCAATCCGCGGCCAAGCGTCCAGCTGGCAGGCGCCAATAGGCGTACTGCCAGGCCGTGGTCAGGCCAGCACGGCGGTACAAGGACTGGGCAGCGTGGTTACCCGAGTCCACCTGCAGGAACACGTTTGACAGCCCGCGCGCGAGTGCCTCAATGGCCATGCTGTGCAAGATACGACCCGCCAGACCGCGACCGCGATGGGTGGCAGCCGTTCGCATGCCGTGCACGCCCAGCCACCCTTGACTGAACGACGCAGCACCACACGCCACGGTCCGTCCGTCTTCTTTCACCGAGGCATACAAAGTGCCCAACGCTCGGCTGAGCACGCGGGCCCGGCTGGCGCCGTCGACTGGGTCGAGACCCTCACCAAGAAACATGGCGAGCCAGTCGGCGTCGGTTTGTGCAGACAGTTCAACCGGCGGGCCGGGATGCACCCGCAAGAGCGGCTGCAGCGCGCCGGTCATGGTCAACGTTGGCTGGTGGCGGTGCCAACCGCGTTGTTCAAGGTCTTGGTGCCATGGTCCGAATATCGGCAAATCGGGGAGGCGAAAGCGGGGCTCGAAACCCGCTGTGGTGTAGCGGTCCAGGATGGCCGGCAGGAAGGCCGTGTCGTGGCCGTCATGGTGCAGTGGTACTGAACAGCGAGCACGGCCCACGGTGCCGTGGTCCATGGGCAGCAGCCAGCCGGGCAGTGACTCCACCACCTCGGGCGCCACCGCCTGCAGCGTGGCACGCTCGATCGCTTCGATGTCGGCAGCGTCGACCATGGCCTTGCCGTGGCGGCTCAGCTGTTGGTGGCGGCGATGCCCCAGCGCGCCAGCGCCGCGTCGTCGCTCACACGGGCATCCACCCAGCGCGCACCCTCGGGCGTCTGTTCCTTCTTCCAGAAAGGCGCCTGGGTCTTGAGGTAGTCCATGAGGAATTCACAGGCCTGGAAGCTCTGGCCGCGGTGCGCAGAGCTCACGGCCACAAGCACGATCTGGTCCAGCGGCTGCAGAAGCCCCACGCGGTGGATCACGCGGGCACCGAAGATGTCGAAGCGTTTGTGCGCCTCGTCGATCATGGCCTCGATCGATTTCTCGGTCATGCCGGGGTAGTGTTCCAGCTCCATGGTGCTGATGCGCTGGCCATCGTTGCGGTCACGCACGGTGCCGATGAAGCTGCAGACCGCGCCAATGCCCTTCTCGGTTTCGCGCAGGCGGGCCACCTCGGTGCTGAGGTCAAAGTCTTCGGTCTGGATGCTGACGCGGGCGACCATCTCAGCCTCCCGTGACTGGCGGAAAGAAGCCGACCTCGGCACCTTCGGTGAGTGCAGCTGCTTCGTCGCTCATGGTCTGGTTCAAGGCCACGCGCACCGATTTGCCATGCGCCAGAGCCTCGGCGTAGGCACCACCCCGCGCGATCAGCTCGGCCCGCAGCGCGGCCAGGGTGGCCGCCTGCGTATCCAGAGCTTCGCTGCCCGTGCCCAGGGCCTCGCGGATGGATGCGAAATAGCGCAGTTGGACTTTCATGCGAACAGATCGGAAAAAGAAATGAAGGACACCAGGTCGCCATGGGCAATGTTGTTGCCAGCCGGGTTGTCCACCAGGCCATCGCCCCAGACCACCGAGGTGAGCACACCCGAGCTCTGGTTGGGGAACAGATCGAGACCACCCGCGGCATTGCGACGCACACGCAAAAACTCGCGGCGTTTGTCGGCCTTGGCCAGCGTGAAATGCGCGGGCAGCGTGCTGGCCTTCAACGCCACGGCGTCCACGCCTTGCAAACGCAACAGGAAAGGTCGCACCAGCAGCAGGAAGGTTACAAAGCTGGACACCGGGTTGCCCGGCAGACCGATGAAGTGGCAGGGCTCATCAGCAGCAGCGCCAGCGACAGCGTCGCGCTTCACCGTGCCATAGGCAAACGGCTTGCCCGGCTTCATGGCGATCTGCCACAGGTCCAGGCTGCCGAGCTGTTGCACGGCCGGCTTGATGTGGTCTTCTTCGCCCACCGACACGCCGCCGCTGGTGAGGATGAGGTCGTGGTGATCGGCTGCGGTCTTGAGCGCGGCCAGCGTGGCCTGGCGGTTGTCCGGCACGATGCCCAGGTCGCTCACCTCGCAGCCCATGCGGCGCAGCAGCGCACGCAGGAAGAAGCGGTTGGAGTTGTAAATCGCGCCGGGCTTCATGGCCTCCGGCGCCACCTCGCCCGGCATCACGAGTTCGTCGCCGGTGGAAAACAGCGCCACACGCGGACGGGCCACCACGCTCAGGTGCGCGAGGCCCAGGCTCGCGGCGAGGCCCAAGCTCGCGGGCGACAGGCGTTCACCCCGTGACAACACCACCGCACCGAGTGTCACGTCTTCACCGGCGCGCCGCACCCACTGACCGGCCTGCGGCAGCGCCTGGATGTGCACGCCGTGGATGTTGCCGCCCACCTCGACCGTGTCTTCCTGCATCACCACCGCATCAGCGCCGGCGGGCATGGGCGCGCCGGTGAAGATGCGCGCACAGGTGCCGGGCTCCAGCGGTTCACCCACGTGCCCGGCGGCGATGCGCTGCGTCACGGGCAGCACCTGGCCGGGCTCGGTCACGTCCGCAGCGCGCAGGGCGTAGCCATCCATGGACGAGTTGTCGCTTGGCGGCACCTGCAGCAAAGACACCAGGTCTTGCGCAAGAACGCGGCCATCGGCGTCGAAGGTGGCCACGGTTTCGGTGGCTTGCAGTGGCGAGGCGTGCGCCAGCACATTGGCCAGGGCGTCGTCCAGCGACATCAGGGGCGCGCGGTGTTGGGTGGGGGTGGACGTGGTCATAGGCTCAACGGGGTGCGGTATTCAAACCGCTCTGCATTGTCGACCAGCCACGCGGCCACGTCATCGGCCACATTCAAATCCAGCACGGCACGGCGGGGCGCGGCTGGCAACGCATCGGCGGCGTCGGTCGCGATGGCCACGATGTGCGGATCCTCGGGAAAGCGCAGCGGTTTGCCATGGGTCCTGCGCCAGACCTCAACCTTGGACAGGTCGCTTTGCTTGAAACCTTCCACCAGCACCCAGTCCACATCCGGGCGCAGCTGGGCAATGAGGTCGTGCACCGAGTGCTCAACCCGGGCTTCGAATTCGCGCATGAGCACCATCCGCTTGGGCGACGCAGCCAACACTTCGAACGCACCAGCCTCGCGGTGTCGCCAGGTGTCCTTGCCAGGATGGTCGATGTCGAAGCTGTGGTGCGCGTGCTTGAGCACGGACACGCGCTGACCGCGCAGCTTGAGCGCAGGTATCAGCTGTTCGACCAGCGTTGTTTTGCCCGATCCCGAAAAGCCGGCGAATCCAACGACCTTCATGCGCGGGCGCAATGCTCGACCACAAAGGCCTGCACAGCGGACGTGCTCGCCGGCATCACGCGCACGCGCTTGGGCAAGTTTTCAATGCCTTCAAACTGCGGCGGGCGGTGCGGCTGCTGCCCCAGCGCTTCAACGATGGTCTCGGCAAACTTGATCGGAAGCGCTGTCTCCAGCACGATCATGGGGACACCGGTCTGCAAGTGTTCGCGCGCGACTTTCACGCCGTCGGCAGTGTGGGTGTCGATCATCACGCCGAAGCGCTTGAACACATCGCGGATGGTCTCGAGACGGTTGTCATGCGTGCTTTTGCCGCTGCGAAATCCATAACGGGTAGCTGCGTCGGAAAATGCCGGGTCGGCACCCAGATCGAAGCGGCCTTCGCGCGTCAGCGCACCGCCGAACAGCGCCTTGACGCGGGCGCCCTCGCGGCTCAGCAGGTCAAACACAAAGCGCTCGAAGTTGCTGGCCTTGGAGATGTCCATCGACGGGCTGGAGGTCTCGTGCGTGTCGGCACTGGCGCGCACGCGGTAGACACCGGTGCGGAAGAACTCGTCGAGCACATCGTTTTCGTTGGTGGCCACCACCAGTTGCTCAATCGGCAGGCCCATCTGACGCGCCACATGGCCGGCGCAAACATTGCCGAAATTGCCGCTGGGCACGGTGAAGGAGACGCGCTCGCTGTCCTCTGTGGTTGCCTGGAAGTAGCCGGCAAAGTAATAGACGACCTGAGCGAGCAAGCGGGCCCAGTTGATGGAATTGACCGTGCCGATCTTGTGCTCACGCTTGAACGCGAGGTCGTTGCTGACGTTCTTGACGATGTCCTGGCAGTCATCGAACACACCTTCAATGGCAATGTTGTGGATGTTCTCGTCCATCAGGCTGAACATCTGCGCCTGCTGGAACGGACTCATGCGGCCGTGCGGGCTGAGCATGAACACACGCACACCCCGCTTCCCACGCATGGCGTACTCGGCCGCGCTGCCGGTGTCGCCCGAAGTGGCGCCCAGGATATTGAGCTCTTCGCCACGGCGTGCCAGCTCAAACTCGAACAGGTTGCCCAGCAACTGCATGGCCATGTCCTTGAAGGCCAGCGTGGGACCGTTGGACAGCCCTTCCAGGAAGAAGTCGTCTTCGAGCTTTTTCAGCGGCACGATCTGAGGCGTGCCGTACACCGCTTCGGTGTAGGTCTTCTCGCACAGCGCGCGAAGGTCGGCAGCGGGGATGTCGTCAACGTAAAGCGAGAGCACCTCGAATGCGAGCGCGGCGTAGCCCCCAGACGTACCCCGGTTGAACACCTGCCGCCAGCGCGCCAGCATGGCGGCATCAACCTGCGGGTAACGCTCGGGCAGGTACAGGCCGCCGTCGGGGGCCAGGCCCTCCAGCAGGATCTCGCAGAAGCGCTTTCGCGCCGGGTCGCCGCGCGTGGAGAGATACAACATCAGTTCAGCTCTTCCTTGCGGATGCGCACGATGGGTGCGAGCACGGTGGGGAGCTTTTGCAGCTGCGCCAGGGCGTCGTTCATGGTGCCTTCGCGGGTGTTGTGCGTGAGGATGATGAGGTCGGTGGAGGTACCGCCTTCACCGCTCACCTCGTCGGCCTCTCGCTGCAGCACCGCGTCGATGCTGATGCCCGATCCCGCCAGCAGGCCCGTGACCTGGGCCAGCACGCCAGCCTCGTCTGCCACGCGCAGGCGAAGGTAATAGCTGGTCACCACATCGCTCATGGGCAGCACACTGAGGTCGCTCATGGCATCGGGCTGAAAGGCCAGATGCGGCACGCGGTGGTGCGGGTCGGCGGTGTGCAGGCGGGTGATGTCCACCAGGTCCGCGATCACCGCGCTGGCGGTGGGCTCGCTGCCCGCACCCTTGCCGTAGTACAGCGTGGTGCCCACAGCGTCGCCCTGCACCACGACCGCGTTCATCGCGCCTTCCACGTTGGCGATCAGCCGTTTGGCGGGGACCAGGCTGGGGTGCACGCGCAACTCGATGCCTTGTGCCGTGCGCTTGGTGATGCCGAGAAGCTTGATGCGGTAGCCCAATTGTTCAGCGTACTTGATATCGGTGGCGCCCAACTGGGTGATGCCTTCCACATAGGCCTTGTCGAACTGCACCGGGATGCCGAAGGCGATTGCGCTCATGAGCGTGACCTTGTGCGCTGCGTCCACGCCCTCGATGTCGAAGGTCGGGTCGGTTTCGGCGTAGCCCAGGCGCTGCGCTTCCTTGAGCACGACGGCAAAGTCCAGGCCCTTGTCGCGCATTTCAGAAAGGATGAAGTTGGTCGTGCCGTTGATGATGCCGGCAATCCACTGGATGCTGTTGGCGGTCAACCCTTCGCGAAGCGCCTTGATGATGGGAATGCCACCGGCCACCGCCGCTTCAAACGCCACCATCACGCCCTTGGCGGAGGCCGCAGCAAAGATTTCGGTGCCATGCACTGCCAGCAGCGCCTTGTTGGCCGTGACCACGTGTTTGCCCGCGGCAATCGCTTCCATCACCAGTGCCTTGGCGATTCCATAGCCACCGATGAGCTCGATCACGATGTCGATGTCGGGGTTGGCGATGACCGCGCGCGCGTCGCTCACCACCTTCACGTTCGGACCCACGATGGACTGCGCACGCGCAGTGTCCAGGTCGGCCACCATGGTGATTTCAATCCCGCGACCGGCGCGCCGGCGGATCTCTTCCTGGTTGCGCTGCAGCACGTTGAACGTGCCGCTGCCCACGGTGCCTATGCCCAGAAGGCCTACTTGGATCGGTTTCATGTCGGTCATGGTTGGAAGCAATAAATCAGGTGCTGTGGCGTTTTCGCCAACCTTCGAAGAACCGCGCGACGCGGTTGATGGCCTCGCGCAGATCGTCTTCGTGCGGCAAGAACACGATGCGGAAATGCTGGTTGTCGGGGTAGTTGAAGCCCGAGCCTTGCACCAGCATCACGCGTGTTTCCTGCAGCAGTTCCAGAAACATCTGCTGGTCGTCCTCGACCGGGTACATCGCCCGATCCAGCTTGGGGAACATGTAAAGCGCAGCCGAGGGCTTGACGCAGCTCACGCCTGGAATGGCGGTGATGAGTTCGTGGGCCAGGTCGCGCTGGCGGCGCAGCCGGCCGCCCTCACCCACCAAATCGTTGATGCTCTGGTACCCGCCAAGCGCCGTCTGGATAGCCCATTGGCCAGGCACATTGGCGCACAGCCTCATGTTCGAGAGCATGTTCAGACCCTCGATGTAGTCCTTGGCGGGCTTCTTGTCACCCGAGACGATGAGCCAGCCCGCTCGGTAACCACACGAGCGATAGCTCTTGGACAACGAGTTGAAGGTGAGCGTGAGCACGTCGTCCGACAGGCTGGCAATCGCCGTGTGTTTCGCGCCGTCGTACAGCACCTTGTCGTAGACCTCGTCTGCAAAGATGACCAAGCCATGCTGGCGGGCGATGTCAACGATGGCCTTGAGCAGATCATCGGAGTACAGCGCGCCGGTCGGGTTGTTGGGGTTGATCACCACAATGCCCTTGGTGGCCGGCGTGATCCTGCGGCGGATGTCGTCAAGGTCGGGCATCCAGCCGTTGGACTCGTCGCACATGTAGTGCACCGGCGTGCCGCCCGAGAGGCTGACGGCGGCGGTCCACAGGGGATAGTCGGGCGCGGGCAGCAGCAGCTCGTCGCCGTCATCCAGCAGCGCGTTGGTGGCCATCACGATCAGCTCGCTGGCGCCGTTTCCCAGGTAAATGTCGTCGAGCGTCACGCCCTTGATACCCTGCGTCTGCGTCTCATGCATCACCGCCTTGCGCGCACCGAAGATACCCTTGCTGTCCGAATAACCCGCCGAGTTCGGCAGGTTGCGGATCATGTCCTGCTGGATCTCTTCAGGCGCATCAAAACCAAACACCGCCAGGTTGCCGATGTTCAGCCGAATGATCTTGTGACCTTCGTCTTCCATCTTTCGCGCGGCGTCCATGATCGGCCCGCGAATGTCGTAGCACACGTTGGCCAGTTTGGCGGATTTCTGGATGGTCTTCAAAGTCGCTCCCTGGGGTTCTGGGGTCGTGCGGCGCGGTATCCCCGGCGAGTTGCACCGGGCGTTATATTCGGTCTCGTCTGCAGGGAAAACTTGCAATTTGACCACAGTTCCGCACTCTGCCCAGTTGGCCACCAACCCATGAAACTGCACTCCGACAAGCTGGATATCCAGTCCATCACCGCCTATGGCAATGACTGGATCGCGGTGAACGGGCAGCGACACACCCACAGCCTGGTGCTCACACCCAAGGGACAATTGACCGTCTGGCCCTGCGCGCGTTTCGAGTCATTGGAGGCCGCGCACTTCGACATGCTCATCGAGCAGTCTGTCGAGCCACCCGAACTCATCGTGTTTGGCAGCGGCGCCCGGTTGCGTTTCGCGCCACCGGCCTTGTTGCAAGGCCTCATGGCTCGTCGCATTGGTGTTGAAACCATGGACACCGCCGCCGCCTGCCGCACCTACAACATCCTGGCCAGCGAGGGCCGGCGCGTGGTGGCGGCTTTGCTGCTGGAGACCTGAAGCACTGGCCGTTGCCAGGGGCCGCCAGCATGACGTACGCACCCAATCAGGGTAAAATAGCGGATTGTTTCCTGCCACGGGTCCCATTGCTGCAATGCAGAGCTCGCCGTGAAACAGCCGGGAAGCCAACGCATCACCACCAACTTACGTCAGGGGTCCACGCAGTATGGCAGTCGTTGTCAATAAACCCATTCCCGAATTTGAATCGATGGCCACCGGCGGCATCAAGGTCAGCAACCAGACACACCTGGGGCAGACCATCGTGCTGTATTTTTACCCCAAGGACAACACACCCGGCTGCACCACCGAGGCCATGCAGTTCCGCGACAAGTACAAGGACTTCGTGAAGGCTGGCGCTCAAGTGTTTGGCGTCTCGCGCGACAACATGAAGTCGCATGACGATTTCAAAACCAAGCTTGAACTCCCATTCGAATTGATCGCTGACACCGAAGAGAAGATGTGCCACATGTTCGGTGTGGTCAAGAACAAGATCATGTACGGCAAGAAGGTCAAGGGCATCGAGCGCAGCACCTTCCTGATCGGCCCCGACGGTGTCTTGAAGGAAGAATGGCGTGGCCTGAAGGTGCCGGGCCATGTGGAAGATGTCCTGAAGGCCGTCAAGGCCCTGAAAAAGGCCGCGTGATCTGCACTCGGTATGCCGGGTTGTCGCCCTGAGGGGAAAGCGTCACGGTCGTCATGCATAATGATTTCATGACACCGGGAAGCCTTTCAGCCCCACCCCTTCTGCTCAATTCATGCAGACTCCAAAGCCGCCCGGTCACCCCGGCGGCTTTTTGTTTTCCAGCCTCGCGCTGAACACACAAGCTCACATGCCACTGCCCCCCGCCCCCTCCAAACGCGCCGCCCTCCTGTCACCCGAGGCGTACAGCCTCAAAGCTGCCGAAGAGCCTTTCGATCTGGAAATCAATGCTGCGCCCGATGCCGCTTTGGCTTCCGTCCAACCTGCTCTCCCGCCCAAGCGTGATGCAGACGCAATGGCGCCACCTCCCGCGGCCAAATCAGCCGGCCGTGCAGGCGGCCGCGGCCGCAAGCCCACAACCCCGGCCACTCCCGCGGTGGCAGAGCGGTCAGAGGCAAAACCAACACTGCCGAAAGTCATGCCATCGGAAGGCCCGGCGCCTCGAACCCAGCAGCCAGCTCAGGTCACCACCTCCTCCGGCAGCCGCAGGCGCACCTCAGCGAAGGTCAGTAACGGTCCCGCACGACTTTTCGTGCTGGACACCAATGTGCTGCTGCACGACCCGATGAGCCTGTTCCGCTTCGAGGAACACGACATCTTCCTGCCCATGATCGTGCTCGAAGAGCTCGATGGTCACAAAAAGGGCATGACCGAGGTGGCGCGCAACGGGCGCCAGACCAGCCGCACACTGGACGCCCTTGTGGCACAGCAAGGTGGCGACATGACCAAGGGCCTCAAGCTCTCGGCCACTGGCCACCACGGTGCGCGCGGTCTGTTGTTCTTCCAGACAGAGCCGCTGGAGAGCAACCTGCCTTCCAGCCTGCCGCAGGGCAAGGCCGACAACCAGATTTTGGGCGTGGTGCATTCGCTGCGCCAGCGCTACCCGGAGCGCGAAGTGATCCTGGTGTCGAAGGACATCAACATGCGCGTGAAAGCCCGCGCGCTGGGTCTGGCAGCCGAGGACTACCAGAACGACAAAACGCTGGATGACGGCGAGTTGCTGTATGCCGGTGCACTCGCCTTGCCGCAAGACTTCTGGACCCGCCAAAGCAAGACCATCGAGAGCTGGCAGAGCGGCAGCCATACCTTCTACCGCGTCAGCGGCCCGGCGGTGGGGCAGTTCTACATCAACCAATTTGTCTACTTCGAAGCACCCGGCGAGCCTTCGCTTTACGCCCGTGTGACCGAAATCCGCGACAAGACTGCAGTGCTGAAGACGCTGAAGGACTACACCCACCTGAAGAACGCGGTGTGGGGCGTCACCAGCCGCAACCGCGAGCAGAACTTTGCGCTCAACCTGCTGATGGACCCCGAGATCGATTTCGTGACGCTCGCTGGCACAGCAGGCACCGGCAAGACGCTGATGGCCCTGGCCAGCGGCCTCACACAGGTGCTCGATGACCGCCGTTACACCGAGATCATCATGACCCGCGCCACCGTGAGCGTGGGCGAGGACATCGGCTTCCTGCCTGGCACCGAAGAAGAGAAGATGGGCCCTTGGATGGGCGCTCTGGACGACAACCTGGAATTCCTGGCCAAGGGCGATGGTGGCAACGCCGGTGAATGGGGACGTGCCGCGACCAACGAGCTGATCCGCAGCCGCATCAAAGTCAAGAGCATGAACTTCATGCGCGGCCGTACGTTCATGAACAAGTACGTGATCATCGACGAGGCCCAGAACTTGACGCCCAAGCAGATGAAGACGTTGATCACGCGTGCCGGCCCCGGCACCAAGATCATCTGCATGGGCAACCTGGCGCAGATTGACACGCCTTACCTCACCGAAGGCTCGTCGGGTTTGACATTTGCCGTGGATCGTTTCAAGGGCTGGCCGCACGGCGGGCACATCACGCTGGCGCGTGGTGAACGCTCGCGTCTGGCCGACTTTGCGTCGGAAGTGCTCTGACTCCACCGCTCAAGACAGCAACAAGAAACCCGGCCTTGGCCGGGTTTTTTCATGCGAGCTGAGGGATCAGAAGTCCCCACCGCCCGCGAGCGACTCGAACCGCGTGAGCATGTTCAGGAAGGCCAGCTTCACCGTGCCGGTAGGGCCGTTTCGCTGCTTGCCAATGATGATCTCGGCCACGCCCGGCTCCTTGCACGCGTCCTTGGTGTAGTACTCGTCGCGGTAGATGAACATGATGATGTCCGCGTCCTGCTCAATGGCGCCGGACTCGCGCAGATCACTCATCATGGGGCGTTTGTCGGTGCGGGTTTCCACACTGCGGTTGAGCTGCGAGAGCGCGATCACCGGGCACTGCAGCTCCTTGGCCAACATCTTCAAGCCACGCGAAATCTCACCCAGCTCGGAAGCGCGGTTGTCACCGTCGCCGCCACTGCCACTCATGAGCTGCAAATAGTCCACCACGATCAGGCCGAGCTTGCCGCACTGGCGCGAGAGGCGCCGGGCATTGGCGCGCAGCACGCTGGCGGTGAGACCGGGGGTTTCATCAATGTGAAGTGAGACGTTGCGCAGCTTCTCGATGGCCTCCGTCAGGCGCGGCCACTCGTCGTCAGTGAGCTTGCCATTGCGCAAGTGGGACTGGTTGATGCGGCCGATCGAGCCGACGATACGCACCGCCAGTTGCGAAGCCCCCATTTCCATGGAGAACACCGCCACCGGCAGGCCCTCATTGAGCGCCACGTGTTCGGCGATGTTGATCGCAAACGCGGTCTTGCCCATGGAGGGACGCGCCGCCAGCACCACCAGATCGCCAGCCTGCAGACCCGAGGTCATGCGGTCCAGATCAACGAAACCGGTCGGCACGCCGGTGATGTCGTTGGGGTTGTCGGCCATTTCCTGCACCCGGTCGAGCAATTCGACCACGAGCGTGTCCATGCCTTGAAAGCCCTCCTTCATCCGCGAGCCTTCTTCGCCGATGTTGAAGATCTTCTGCTCAGCTTCATCGAGGATCTTGTCGACCGACTTGCCTTGCGTGTTGAAGGCGGCGGTGGCGATCTCGTCGCTGGCGGCCACCAGTTTGCGCAGGATGGCGCGCTCGCGCACGATCTCGGCGTAACGCCGGATGTTGGCCGCGCTCGGCACGTACTGCGCCAGCGAATTCAGATAGGCCAGGCCGCCGGCCTCCTCGGCCTTGCCGAGATTCTGCAGGTGTTCGAACACGGTCACCACGTCGGCCGGCTTGCTGGCGTTGACCATTGTGGCAATGGCCGAGTACGTCAGGCGGTGTTCGTAGCGGTAGAAGTCGGAATCATTGACAAGGTCGGCCACGCGGTCCCATGCACCGTTGTCCAGCAGCAGGCCACCGAGCACGCTGGATTCGGCCTCGATGGAATGCGGTGGAACACGCAGCTGGGCAACCTGGCGATCGGCACCGCCCTCGTCCAGGCCGGTATCAAAAGAGGAGAAGGAACTGGAGAAAACGGCGGACATCGGCGTGAGAAGAGTAAAGGGTCATGGTACGCGCCAGGCCCGCGGAAGTCATGGGACAAGTCTGTGGACAAGTCGGGTAAAAGGCGTGGATGACGGACGGTCCGGAGAGGCTTGCCAACCCCTGGTGGAACGGACGCGAACCATAAAAAAAGCCGCCGCCTGAAAGGCAGCGGCTCTTGGGCAAGGCGCCTGGGCGCCCGCGTGGGACTCAGGCGGTTTCGCCGAGCACCGTGACGTTCACGTCGACCGTCACGTCGGTGTGCAAGTTCACGCTGACCGTGTAGTCGCCCACATTCTTGAGGGGACCGTTGGGCATGCGTACTTGCGACTTTGCAACCTTGAAGCCTTGCTTGTTCAGCTCTTCGGACACGTCGTGGTTGGTGACGGAGCCGAACAGGCGACCGTCCACACCGGCCTTTTGCGACAGCTTGACCGTGACGGAGGCGAGCTTCTCGCCCAAAGCCTGGGCTTCGGCGTGTTTGGCAGCGGCCACTTTTTCGAGTTCGACGCGGCGTGCTTCGAATTCGGCGATGGCGTTTTGCGTGGCACGGCGGGCACGGCCAGAGGGGATCAGGAAGTTGCGGGCGTAGCCGTCCTTGACCTTGACCACATCGCCGAGGGCGCCGAGATTGACAACTTTGTCGAGCAGGATGATTTGCATGTCAGGCTCTCTTTCAGACGCGGTGCTGGTCGCTGTAAGGCAACATGCCGAGGAAGCGCGCACGCTTGATGGCTGTGTTGACCTGACGCTGGTAGAAGGCACGCGTGCCGGTCAGGCGCGCGGGGATGATCTTGCCGTTCTCGGCGATGAAGTCGCGCAGGACGTCAACGTCCTTGTAGTCGACTTCTTCGACGTTGGCCACGGTGAAGCGGCAGAAGCGCTTGCGCTTGAACAGCAGCGATTGGGTGTTGCGCTTGGGGCGCTTGTCTTTGTTGAAACGTTTGGGTGACGCCATGATGGGCCTTCCTATGTCTTGCTGAAATCTTGGATGTGGAACACCACGCCTT
>JANPKR010000260.1:0-7654 GCA_031426175.1 Hydrogenophaga sp.
CGTGGCCCAGTGGCTGGAAACGGCCGATGTTTCAACCCTGTCGGAGGTCATCCGTGACTATGGCGAAGAACGGTTTGCTCAACCGATTGCAAAGGCGATTGATCGTCGCCGACAGGAACGGGGCCCTTTTCGAACCACCCGTGAGCTGGCCGAAGTCGTGGCTGGCGCGGTCAAAACCCGCGAGCCGGGCAAGGACCCTGCAACGCGCACATTTCAGGCTTTTCGGATTTTCATCAACGCCGAGCTTGAAGAGCTGCAACAAGCGCTAGAGGCCAGCCTGCACGTCTTGCGCCCCAACGGACACCTCGTGGTGATCAGCTTCCACTCGCTCGAAGACCGCATGGTCAAGCAGTTCATGGCGCGCCATTCGCGCGCCGTGGTGGACCGCCGTGTGCCGTTTGCCGAACCCGCGCCCATGGCCTTGTGCGGCTTGAAGCGCGTGATGCCGTCGGATGAAGAGGTCAAGGGCAATCCGCGTTCGCGCAGCGCGGTGATGCGCGTGGCGGAAAGAACCGAGGCTGCACCGTGATCCGACTCAACCTTGTGCTGCTGTTGGCCGTGATCGCCAGTGCTTTTTATCTGGTGCACACCCAGTACGAGTCGCGTCGGCTCTACGCAGCGCTGGACCGCACGCAGGGGCAGTCGCGCAAGCTCGATGCCGAGCACGAGCAGCTGCAGGTGCAAAAGCGCGCGCAGGCCACCCCGTCGCGGGTGCAGCAGCTGGCCACGCGACAGTTGCAGATGCGCCCGGTCACGCCGGGCGTGACGCAGTATGTGACGGTGTTCGAGCCCGCGGTGCCGGCGGAGGCTGCTTCCAGATGAGCCGCAGCATCAACTACAGCGCCAGCCCGTTGCTGGCCAGCAAGACGCCTGTGTGGCGCAGCAAGTTCATCGTGGCGGTGCTGGCGATGGCGTTTGCGGGTCTGGCCGGGCGCGCCGCGTACGTGCAGGTGTTCGGCAACGACTTCTTCCAGCGCCAGGGCGAGGTGCGGTTTGCACGCACGCTGGAGCTGCCGGCCAACCGGGGCCGTGTGCTCGACCGCAATGGGCTCATCCTCGCCTCCAGTGTGGTTGCGCAAAGCATCTGGGCAATTCCCGAAGACGTGGACCGCGCCGACCCCAAGCTGCGTGAGCTCGCCAAGCTGCTTGAAATGCCGCTGCCTGACCTGCGCAAGCGTTTGGCGGTGGAGGACAAGACCTTCGTGTGGATCAAGCGCCAGGTGGACGAGCCCGTGGCCAAGGAAATTGCTGCGCTGGGCATCAAGGGCTTTCACCAGCGCCGCGAGTACAAGCGCCAATACCCCGAAGGCGAAGCGGCCGCGCACGTGGTCGGCTTCACCAACGTGGAAGACCGCGGGCAGGAAGGCGTGGAGCTCGCGTTCAACCAGCAGCTCTCGGGCAAGAACGGTTCGCGCCGCGTCATCAAGGACCGGCTTGGCCGCGTGGTGGAAGACGTGCGCGACGTGGTGCCGCCGGTGGACGGACCCGACCTTCAACTCTCCATCGACAGCAAGGTGCAGTACTTCGCGTACCAGAAGCTGAAAGAAGCGGTGCAGACGCACAAGGCGCGGGCCGGCAGCGTGGTGGTGCTCGACACCCAGACAGGCGAAGTGCTGGCCCTGGCCAACTACCCCAGCTACAACCCCAACCGGCGTGTAAACCTCAGCGGCGAGCAGTTGCGCAACCGCGTGCTCACCGACAGCTTCGAGCCGGGTTCGACCATGAAGCCCTTCATCATCAACCTCGCGCTGGACAAAGGGATGGTCACGCCCAACACGCCGATCAATACAGCGCCAGGCCGCATCACCATCGGGGGCTCCACGATCAGCGATTCGCACCCCAACGATGTGCTCACGGTGTCGCAGGTGATCCAGAAATCGAGCAACGTGGGTACGGTCAAGCTCGCCATGCAGATGAGCCCGCGCGAAATGTGGGAAACCTACGCGCAAGCGGGCTTTGGGCAGAAACCGCAGTTGCCGTTTCCTGGCGCCGTGACAGGCCGCTTGCGCCCCTACAAAACCTGGCGTCCGATCGAGCAGGCCACCATGAGTTACGGCTACGGGCTCTCAGCCTCGCTGTTCCAGCTGGCACAGGCCTACACCGTCTTTGCGCGGGACGGCGAGCTGATCCCGGTGACGCTGCAGAAGTCCAGCGAAGCGGTCAGCGGCGTGCGCGTGTTCAGTGAAAAGAACGCGGTTGCTGTGCGCAGCATGCTGCAGCTGGCCGCAGGTCCTGGCGGTACCGGTTCGCGAGCTCAGACCATGGGTTACTCGGTGGGCGGCAAGTCCGGCACTGCGCGCAAGCAGGAAGGCAAGGGCTACGCCGACAAAAAGTACCGCAGCTTTTTCGTGGGCCTGGCGCCGGTGGAGTCGCCCCGCATCGTGGTGGCCGTGATGGTGGATGAGCCCGGCAACGGCGCCTACTACGGTGGCCTCGTGGCTGCGCCCGTGTTCAGCGAGACGGTGCAGCAAACCCTGCGCATCCTGGGTGTGCAGCCCGACATGAGCGTGAAGCCGCAGATCGTCACCGACGTGGTCGAGGAGTCGTTCTGATGCAGATGCTGGATCAGCCGCAAGAAATCGCCGCTTGGTTGCGTGCTCGCGTCACCGGCTCGCTGCAGTGCGACAGCCGTCGTCTGCAGCCGGGGGACGGTTTTGTGGCTTGGCCCGGTGCGGCGACCGACGGTCGCCGGTACGTGAACGCGGCACTGGCTTCAGGTGCCGTGGCTGCGCTGGTCGAGCGCGAGGGCGTCGAGGCCTTCGGGCTGGACGATTCGCGCCTGCTCGCCGTGCCCGACCTCAAATCCAAGGCGGGCGCTGTGGCCAGTGCGTTTTGCGACCAGCCAAGCGCCGCGCTCGATGTGCTGGCCATCACCGGCACCAACGGAAAAACATCTTGCGCCTGGTGGACAGCACAGCTGCTCTCGGTCTGTGCGCGACCGTGCGCCGTGGTCGGCACGCTGGGCATGGGCCAGCCGGGCTCGGTGTTGACGCCCACGGGCCTCACGACCCCCGACCCGGTGATGCTGCAGCAGCAGCTTCGACGTTTTGTGGATGTAGGTTTGAAAGCATGCGCGATCGAGGCCTCGTCCATCGGGCTGGTCGAAGGTCGCTTGAACGCCACGCAGGTGCGTGTGTCCGTGTTCACCAATTTCACCCAGGATCACCTCGACTTCCACGGCAGCATGGAAGCGTACTGGGAAGCCAAGGCCGCGCTGTTCGACTGGCCCGGGCTGGCCAGTGCCGTGGTCAACACCGACGATGTTCGTGGCGCCCATCTGGCAGACCGGTTGGCCGGTCGCAAGTTTGACCTGTGGACCGTCGGCATCGAAGCGCCTGCGCGCCTGAACGCGGTGGACATCCAGTTCACCCACGCCGGCATGGCCTTCAGCGTTGTCGAGCGGGACACTCAAGGCAAGGAGCTCGATCGCCACAGCCTGCAGGTGCCCCTGGTGGGCCGCTACAACGTGTCCAACCTCCTGTGTGTGCTGGCCTCGGCGCGCGCACTGGGCGTATCGCTGCAGCAGGCCGTCAAGGCTTGCGGTGCGCTCACCCCGGTGCCTGGCCGCATGGAGCAGGCTGAACCCGCCGCTGTCGATCAGCCTCTGGTGCTGGTGGACTACGCCCACACGCCCGACGCGCTGGAGAAAGCGTTGCAGGCCCTTCAACCGCTGGTGGCCCAGCGCAACGGCGCACTCTGGGTGGTGGTGGGTTGTGGCGGCGACCGCGATGCCGGCAAACGCCCGCTCATGGCGGCCGTGGCCGAGCGCGAAGCGGCACACGCCGTGCTCACCAGCGACAACCCGCGCAGCGAGGACCCGGTTCACATCCTCGGCCAGATGCTGGTGGGTTTGACGAATCCGGGGGCAGCGCTGGTCGAGCCCGACCGTGCTGCCGCCATCGCGATGACCGTTGCGCGTGCGCAAGCCGCCGATGTGGTGCTCATCGCCGGCAAGGGCCACGAGGACCACCAGGACATCCGGGGCGTCAAGACGCCGTTCTCCGATCTGGTTCACGCCAGGCAGGCGCTGACCGCTCGCGCAGCGCAGGGAGCCCTCGCATGAAGACGATCGGCCAGTTGCTCGCCCAACTCAGCGGCGCCCGCGTGGTCGGTCAGCCCGACGTGGCGATCACCCGCGTGCACACCGACACGCGCAGCCTGCAGCCGGGCGACCTGTTCGTCGCCTTGAAAGGCGAGCGCTTCGACGCACACGACTTCCTGCCGCAGTCGGCGTCGCAGGGCGCCATCGCTGCCATCGCGAGCGCAGGTTTGGTCGAAGCCGGCCTGCCGGGCGTGGAAGTGCCCGACACGCGCCGCGCGCTGGGCGAACTCGCCCGCCTGTGGCGCAGCCAGTTTCACCTGCCGCTGATCGCCGTGACTGGCAGCAACGGCAAGACCACGGTCACACAGATGATCGCGTCCATCCTGCGCGCCACCGCCGGCGAAGCCGCCCACGCCACGCAGGGCAACTTCAACAACGACATCGGCGTACCGCTCACGCTGCTTCGTCTGAACGCTTCGCACAAGCTCTCGGTGGTGGAGCTCGGCATGAACCACCCGGGTGAAATCGCCGAGCTCGCCGCGATCACGCTGCCCACGGTGGCGTTGGTGAACAACGCCCAGCGTGAGCACCAGGAATTCATGGCCACGGTGGAAGCCGTGGCGCTCGAGAACGGCCAGGTCATTCGGGCGCTGGCGGACGAAGGCGTGGCCGTGTTCCCGTCCGACGACACATACACACCACTGTGGCGCGGGCTGGCCGCTGGCCGGCGCGTCATGACCTTCAGCGACACCGACCCGGCCGCCGACGTCGCCGCCGTCAAAGCCGACTGGCATGGGGGCGCCTGGACGCTGTGCTTCACTTCACCCGCGGGCAAAGGCACCGTGCACCTGCAGATCGCTGGCCGACACAACGTGCGCAACGCGCTGGCGGCCACCGCCTGCGCACTGGCCGCCGGCGTGACACTCGACGCCGTGGTGCGCGGGCTCGATGGCTTCGAGCCGGTGGGAGGGCGGTCGCGTGCGCTCGCCCTGCGCCTGGACGGCCGCACGATCACGCTGGTCGACGACACCTACAACGCCAACCCCGACTCGGTGCGAGCCGCCATCGACGTGTTGGCCGAGCTGCCTGCGCCGCGCCTGCTGGTGCTGGGCGACATGGGCGAGGTGGGTGAACAAGGCCTGTCGTTCCACGAAGAGGTGCTGCGCCATGCGAGGGATCGCGGTATCGAAGCCGTGCACGTGGCTGGCGACTGGATGCGCCAGGCCGCGCCCGTGTGGCCTGCGGTGACGCACTGGAACGAAGTCCCCGCCATGGCCGGCGCTGTGTGCGCCGCCGTGAGCGACGACCGCCCGGTGTTCCAGAGCGTGCTGGTCAAGGGCTCGCGTTTCATGCGCACCGAGCGTGTGGTGAACGCCCTGCTGGCGCTGGACCCCACGCAACACAACAACAAGAAGGACAACGCCCATGCTGCCTAGCCTGGCCCTCTGGCTCCAAGGCCTGTCGCCCGATTTCGGTTTCCTGCGGGTGTTTCAGTACCTCACGTTTCGTGCCGTCATGGCCGCGCTCACCGCGTTGCTCATGGGCCTGGCCGCCGGGCCGTACTTCATCCGCCGCCTGGCCGCACTCAAGATTGGTCAGCCGATCCGCGAATACGCGATGCAGACCCACATCAGCAAGGGCGGCACACCCACCATGGGCGGTGTGCTGATCCTGTTCTCCATCGCCGTCTCCACCATCCTCTGGTTCGATCTGTCCAACCGCTTCGTGTGGATCGTGCTGCTGGTCACGCTGGGTTTCGGCGCCATCGGCTGGGCCGATGACTGGCGCAAGGTCGTTCACAAGGACCCCGAGGGCATGCGCTCGCGCGAAAAATACCTGTGGCAGTCGCTGATCGGTCTGGTCGCCGCGTTCTACCTCGTGTTCAGCGTGTCCGAGACCAGCAACCTGCGGGTGCTGCAGCTGTTCTTCGAGTGGGTGTCGTCCGGCTTCACCGTGGACCTGCCACCCCAGGCCGGCCTGCTCGTGCCCTTCTTCAAGGAGATCAGCTACCCGCTCGGTGTGTTCGGGTTTGTCGTCATGACGTATCTCGTCATCGTCGGCTCCAGCAACGCGGTCAACCTCACCGATGGCCTGGACGGCCTGGCCATCATGCCGGTCGTCATGGTCGGCTCGGCGCTGGGCATCTTTGCTTATGTCACCGGCAACGCGGTGTTTGCGAAATACCTGCTGCTGCCGCACATCCCGGGCGCTGGTGAGTTGTTGATCTTCTGCGCGGCCATGGCCGGCGCAGGTCTGGCCTTCTTGTGGTTCAACACCCACCCGGCGCAGGTGTTCATGGGTGACGTGGGCGCACTGGCGCTTGGCGGCGCGCTGGGCACCATCGCCGTCATCGTGCGGCAAGAGATCGTGCTGGCCATCATGGGCGGCATCTTCGTGGTCGAGGCGCTCTCGGTCATGCTGCAGGTGACCTGGTTCAAGTACACCAAGCGCCGCTATGGCACCGGTCGCCGCCTGTTCCAGATGGCGCCACTGCACCACCACTTCGAGAAAAAGGGCTGGAAGGAAACGCAGGTCGTCGTGCGTTTCTGGATCATCACCATGCTGTTGTGCCTCGTGGGCCTGTCCACGCTGAAGCTGCGTTGAACGCCATGCAAGACCAGCACGTCCTCATCCTCGGCCTGGGCGCCTCCGGCCTGGCCATGGCGCGCTGGTGCGCGCGTCAGGGTGCGAGGGTGACCGTGGCCGACACACGCGAGCAACCACCGCAACTCGCGGCCTTGCGCGTTGACTGCCCGCAGACCACGTTCGTGAGCGGCGCGTTTGACGACACCCTGATGGCCCGCGGCGAATGGTCGCTGATCGCACGCAGCCCGGGCCTCGCTCCCGCTTCGCTGCAGCCCGTGCTGGGCTGGGCGCAGGCGAACAACGTGGCTGTGCTCGGTGAACTTGGCCTGTTTGCCCGCGCCTTGAAGGATCTCGCCGAACGCGAGCGCCTGCCTTACCGCCCCAAGGTGCTGGCCATCACCGGCACCAACGGCAAGACCACCGTGACCTCGCTGACCACCTTGCTGCTGCAGCGTGCCGGTGTCACCGTTGCCATGGCAGGCAACATCGGCCCGGCCTTGCTGGACGTGTTGTCTGCCGCGCTGGATGCCGAGGCCGTGGCCCAGCAGGCCGACGACGAACTTGCGGCCGCCGAAGCCCTGGCCGAAGCACCGGTTGCGCCAGCTCCGTCGCCCGATGCAACGACCGAGGCCGATGAAGACACGTCCGAATCCGCAGAAGACGAAACTCCCGCACCCGTTGCCGATGCCGATGAAGAAGGCACCGCCATGCTCGTGCCGCCTCCCGTTGAGCCGCCCCAGCCGCTGCACCTGCCCCGCGTCTGGGTGCTCGAACTCTCCAGCTTCCAGCTCGACGGCGCAGCCGGCACCGCCTGGGACCGCGTCCCCACCGCGGCCAGCGTGCTCAACATCACCGAAGACCACCTGGACTGGCACGGCAGCATGGCCGCCTACACACAAGCCAAGGCCGCCGTGTTCGGCGGCCAGGCCCTGATGCTGCTCAACCGCGACGATCCGCTGGTCATGGCCTTGCAGCCGGGCCTGGTCACGGTGAAGGTGGGCAACCGCAACCGCCAGCAAAGCGCAC
>JANPKR010000261.1:0-2824 GCA_031426175.1 Hydrogenophaga sp.
CTGGTGGGAAGACGTGCAGCCCGGTCCGGGCAACCCGATGCCCCCGCGCGAGACCTACACCTTGCAGGACATGAGCGAGAGGAGTCTGCAGGTGCTGCGCACACGGCGCGATGTGGCCTGTGTGCTGGTCAACCCGTTGCAAGCCCTGCACCCCAACAAGAATGCGCCGGGCGACTCCACCCTGGTGGATGGCAGCCGTACCGCAGGCTATGACCGCGCGGCCTACACCGCATGGTTGAAGCAACTGCGCGAAGTGTGTTCTGAGCGCGGCATTGTGCTGATCTTCGACGAGGTGTTCCTGGGCTTTCGCCTTGCACCGGGTGGCGCGCAGGAGTACTTCGGCGTGCAGGCCGACATGGTCACTTATGGCAAGACGCTGGCCGGTGGCTACCCGGTGGGTGTGGTGTGCGGCCGGCGCGATCTGATGCAGCGCTTTCGTGACAAGCGCCCGGCCGATGTGTGTTTTGCACGCGGCACCTTCAACGCCCATCCCTACGTGATGGGCGGCATGGCGGCTTTCTTGAAGCGGCTGGAAACGCCGGAGATTCAGGCCCTGTACCAGGACCAGGATGCGAAGTGGGATGGCCGCGCAAAGTACTTCAACGACACCATGGTGCAGCATGGTTTGCCCATTCGCGCAGCCAACCTGCAAAGCATCTGGACACTGATGTACACGCAACCGGGGCGTTACCACTGGATGTTTCAGTACCTGCTGCGTTGGCAAGGACTCGCCTTGAGCTGGGTGGGCACGGGACGTTTCATCTTTGGCCTGCACTTCAGCGATGCCGAGTTCGAGGAGGTGGTGCAACGCTTCGTGGCGGCGGGTCAACAAATGAAGGCGCAGGGCTGGTGGTGGCAGGGCGAGCAGACGCACAAGTCGATACGGCGCAGTGTGTTTCGTGAGATGTGGCAGCACCTGCGGGCGTGATGCCGCAGGTGCGCCGGGGGGATCACTTCACCCCGATGCCGGGGTCGATGAGTTGGCCGCGCATCAAATACAGCGGTGCCTTGTAGTACAGCTTGATGTCATGAAACGGGTCGGTGAGAATCTTGGTCATCCAGGCCAGACCGGTTTGCACATCGGCAATGAAGAACAGGTGCACGGTGCGGAAAAGCAGGCCGCCCACGCCGAGTGCAAGCCACAGCGCGCCAACATGGCGGATGAAGGTTTCGCCATTGGTGTGCGGCTCGAACAGGCCGAACACACCTGGCACCAGCGCCACCAGCATCGGCGTGCCGGCCCACAGTGCCATCAGCACCACCTTGCGTTGCAGGTTGTAGCCCACCTTGATTTCTTCCTTGTGCTCGTGCGTGGCCTGGTTCACATGGTCGTAGCCTTTGGGCTCGAAGAAGAAGTGGCCGGCCTGGCGGCTGGTCATGGACACCAGCCATGCGATCAGCGCAGAGAGAATCGGGTCGGTCCACAGCAGCGCATAAGCCACCACAAAACTGACCGCGCTGATCAGGTGCAGGGTCTGGTTGATGCGGCTGTGGTGGTAGTAGCGGTGGTCGTCCCAGCGTTGGGTTTGCAGCGTTTTGAAAAAGTCGTTCACGGTTTCTCCATGCAAGGGTGGTGGGTGTGGGGGGGTCACACACCTGCGCAGTCTTGCCCTGACATGTGAAAACACGGTGACAGCGGCAAGTTGTCATCAGTTTGTTGCACTGGCGCTGGAACATGGGCGCATGAACGCCATGACATCCGAACAGATCCTGGTCGAGGAATACCCGGCCACCACCCCCTCGTTGCGCCTGTCGGTTGTCACCGAAACCTGGCCACCAGAGATCAACGGCGTGTCGCTCACACTCTCACGTCTGGTGCAGGGCCTGTGCGCGCGCAACCACCCGGTGCAGCTGATTCGTCCGCGTCAGACGCGGGTGGACCAGGCGCTGAACCACAGTGGCTACGAAGAGCTGCTCATGCGCGGCATGCCGATTCCGCGTTACCCCGAGCTCAAGCTGGGCCTGCCGGCCAAGCGGGCGCTGATCAACGCCTGGACGCTGAAGCGCCCCGACCTTGTGCACATTGCAACCGAAGGCCCGCTGGGCTGGTCGGCGCTGCAGGCCGCACGGCGCCTGAAGCTGCCGGTGACCTCCGATTTTCGAACCAACTTTCACGCCTACTGCGAGCACTACGGCGTGGGTTGGTTGCGCAAACCCATGGTGTCCTACCTGCGCAGGTTTCACAACCTGACGCAGCTCACCATGGTGCCCACGCGCGCGCTGCGCGCACAGCTCATGGAGATGGGTTTCGAGAACGTGCAGGTGGTCGCGCGCGGTGTGGACACCAAACTCTTCAACCCGCAGCGGCGCAGCGAAGCCCTGCGCAGCCAATGGGGCGCCGGCCCCGACTCGCTGGTGATGCTGGTGGTGGGGCGGCTCGCCGCCGAGAAGAACCTGGACGTGGCACTGCAGGCCCACGCCGCCATGCAGGCGCACCACGCCGATGTGAAGCTGGTGTTTGTGGGCGACGGACCGTTGCGCGAGAGCTTGCAACAGCGCTGCCCGCAAGCGGTGTTTGCCGGCATGCGCCGGCACGAAGAGCTGGCGGGTTACTACGCCTCGGCCGACCTGTTCGTGTTTCCCAGCCTCACCGAGACCTTTGGCAACGTGACCATCGAGGCGCTGGCCAGCGGCCTGCCGGTGCTCGCGTTTGACACCGCTGCTGCGAGCGACTGGGTACAAAGCCACACCAACGGCTGGCTGGTGCCAGCCGGGCAGGAGGCTGCATTCGTGCGCGTGGCAGTGGACCTCGCACAGTCCCCATCGCTGCTTTCTCAGGCACGCGACCAGGCCCGCTCGCGCGTGGCCCACCTGGACTGGCAGC
>JANPKR010000262.1:0-8421 GCA_031426175.1 Hydrogenophaga sp.
TCACCAGGTCGGCGGAAAATCCCAGGCAGGCCAGGTCTTTCAGCTCGTCGCGCGTCATGGGGCCGGTGGTGTCCTGGCTGCCCACGGTGGTCATGCGCGGCTCGCAGTAGGTGCCGGGGCGCACGCCCTGGCCTTCGGGCAAACCGACCGCGCGGCCCACCATTTTTTGCGCCAGCGTGTAGCCGGCCTTGGTCGCCACCGGCGTGGTCGGCAGGCGGAACAGCGTGGAGGCGGGAAGACCCAGGAACTCGCGCGCCTTGGCGGTGAGCGAGCGGCCGATGATCAGGTTGATGCGGCCGCCGGCGCGCACTTCGTCGAACAACACGTCGCTCTTGAGCTTGAACTCGACCACGGTCTCGCCGTTGCGCACGATCTTGCCGTCGTAGGGCATCACGTCGACGACGTCACCCATCTCGAGTTTGCTCACGTCCACCTCGATCGGCAGCGAGCCCGAGTCTTCCTGCGTGTTGAAGAAGATGGGTGCGATCTTGCCGCCCAGCGTCACGCCGCCAAAGCGCTTGTTGGGCACAAAAGGAATGTCTTGACCCGTGGCCCAGATCACCGAGTTGGTGGCCGACTTGCGGCTGGAGCCGGTGCCCACCACATCGCCCACGTAGGCCACCAGGTGACCCTTTTTCTTCAGGTCTTCAATGAACTGCATCGGGCCGCGCTTGCCGTCTTCTTCGGGCTTGAAGGCCGCGCCTTCGCGCGTGTTCTTCAGCATGGCCAGGTAGTGCAGCGGAATGTCGGGGCGGCTCCACGCGTCGGGCGCGGGAGAGAGGTCGTCGGTGTTGGTCTCGCCGGGCACCTTGAACACGGTCACGGTGATCGACTTCGGCACTTCGGGGCGGGTGGTGAACCATTCGGCGTTGGCCCAGCTCTCGATCACTTCCTTGGCCTTGGCGTTGCCGGCCTTGGCCTTGGCGGCGACGTCGTTGAAGAAGTCGAACATCAGCAGCGTCTTCTTCAAGCCTTCGGCCGCCACCGCCGCCACATCGGCCTGGTCAAGCAGGTCGATCAGCGGGTGCACGTTGTAGCCGCCCACCATGGTGCCCAGCACCTCGGTGGCCTTGGCCTTGGAGACCATCGGCACGGCGATGTCGCCATGGGCCACGGCTGCCAGGAAACTGGCCTTGACCTTGGCGGCGTCGTCCACGCCCGGAGGCACGCGGTGCGTGAGCAGGTCCAGCAGGAATGCATCTTCACCAGCAGGCGGCGCCTTGATCAGCTCGATCAGGTTGGCCACCTGCTTCGCATCCAGCGGCAGCGGTGGAATGCCCAGGGCCGCGCGTTCAGCGGTGTGGGCGCGGTAGTCGGTGAGGAAGGTGTTGGACATGGCGTTCTCCAGTGGGAAGGGATGTTCGTGGGATCAGAAAACAGACAAGGACAAGGCAAACAAGCTCAATGCCGCGCTGCGACGAGCTCGTTGAAAAACGGCTGCATGGCTTCCGGCAGCAACAGGCCTGTGTGATGCGCGCGCTCCAGCAACTGCCAGTAGTAGCGGTAGCTCGCGCGGTCGTGCAGGCGGCCTTCAAACTGCACCGGCGCCCAGTCGGCGGCCATGGCGTGTTCGATCAGGGCGGCGGCTGTGTCGACCTCGCGCTCCGACGGTGCAAACGCGGCCAGGATGGGGCGGATCTGGTCGGGGTGGATGCTCCACATGCGGGTGTAGCCCAGTTCGCGGGCGGCGGTGCGCGCGGCGTTCTGCAAGGCGGCCAGGTCCTTGAACTCGGTCACCACGCAGTGCGACGGCACCTTGCCATGTGCGTGGCAGGCCGACGCAATGGCCAGCTTGGCGCGCAGCACCAGCGGGTGACTGAACTGGCCCGCCACGCTCATGCCGTCGGCCGGGATGGCCCCACCGTGCGTCGACACAAAGTCCATCAGACCAAAGCTCAGGCTCTGCACGCGCGGATGGGCGGCGATGTCGAAGGCGCGGTGCACGGCGGCGGGTGACTCGATGAGCACGTGCAGCGGCAGTGCCGGTGCGCCTGCAGCGTCGAGCGCGGCCACGGCCCGCTGCACGTCGGCCACCGTCTCGACCTTGGGCACCATCAAGTGCGCGAGGCGCTGAGCCGCGCGGCCGGCGACGGTGGCCACGTCGGCGTCGAAGGCCGGGTGGTCCACCGGGTGCACGCGAACGGCCACGCGCGCCTCAGGCGCAGCAGCCAAGGCCAGTTCGGTGACCAGCAGGGCGTGTTCGCCCTCCCCGCCCACCGGCGCACCATCTTCGCAGTCGAGCGTCACGTCAAACACGCAGGTACCGAACTCCTCAAGCATCTCGGCCTGCAGCGCCAGGCTCTTCCTCATCCTCGTCTCCACCCCGCTGTAGTGGTCGCAGACCGGCAGCGCGAACGCGCCGGCCTGTGAACCCAGCAGGATGTGTCTCGGATGGAGAGAGGCCAAAGCGCAGTTACCAGCGGGTTACAACAGGTGTTTCACGCCGTCTTGTTCGCCTTGCAGTTCGGCCAGCGTCTTGTTGATGCATTCCTGCGAAAAAGCATCGATCTCCAGGCCTTCAACGACCTTGTACTCACCGTTTTCACAGGTGACGGGGAAACCAAACATCATGTCCTTCGGAATGCCGTACCAGCCTTGCGAAGGAATGCCCATGGTGACCCACTCGCCTTTGGTACCCAGCGCCCAGTCGCGCATGTGGTCGATGGCGGCGTTGGCGGCCGAGGCGGCGGAAGACAGGCCACGCGCTTCGATGATGGCCGCGCCGCGCTTGCCCACGGTCGGCAGGAACACTTCCTTGTTCCAGACCTGGTCGTTGATCATGTCCTTGACCGAAGCGCCGTCGATGGTGGCGAAGCGGTAGTCGGCGTACATGGTGGGCGAGTGGTTGCCCCACACGGCCAGTTTCTTGATGCTGGCCACCGGCTTGCCGGTCTTGGCGGCAATCTGCGAGGCGGCGCGGTTGTGGTCCAGGCGCAGCATGGCGGTGAAGTTGCCGGGCTTCAGATCGGGCGCGCTCTTCATCGCGATGTAAGCGTTGGTGTTGGCGGGGTTGCCGACCACCAGCACCTTGACGTTGCGCGAGGCCACAGCATTGAGCGCCTTGCCCTGCGCGGTGAAGATGGCACCGTTGATGGCGAGCAGCTCGGCGCGCTCCATGCCGGGGCCGCGCGGACGGGAGCCGACCAGCAGCGCGTAGTCGGTGTCCTTGAACGCGGTCATCGGATCGCTGTGGGCTTCCATGCCGGCCAGCAGCGGGAAGGCGCAGTCGTCGATTTCCATCATCACGCCCTTGAGCGCTTTCTGGGCCTTCTCGTCCGGGATTTCCAGCAATTGCAGGATCACAGGCTGGTCTTTGCCGAGCATTTCGCCTGAAGCGATGCGAAACAGCAGGGCGTAACCGATCTGGCCAGCGGCGCCGGTGACGGCAACACGAACGGGCTTCTTTTGCATGGTGAGAACTCCAGAATGAGACGAGAGGAAGGGGATGAGGTTGGGGAGAGAACACCCCGAGACAAAGGCGACAGAAGCGAACGCATCGTGCGCCGCAGGTGGGTCCAGGTCAGCGCGGGAGTGTACCCTCGCAAACCCTGATACGTCAATTTGTCTTATGTCTTATATAAGATATGATTCGGACGTTGTGCGCTGCTCGCGGATGCACCCAAAACCATGCCCTCGACCCCCCTCAGCACCCCCGAATCCTTGCCGAACGAAGGTCGCACTGCGGACGGCGGCGCGTTCGAACACTCCGCGCCTGCCTTCAGCCCGCTCTACCAGCAGATCAAGACGCTCATCCTGCGCAGCCTGCAGGCCAGCGAGTGGAAGCCGGGCGACATGATTCCGAGCGAATTCGACCTGGCCGCCCGGTACAAGGTCAGCCAGGGGACGGTGCGCAAGGCCATCGACGAACTCGCTACCGACAACCTGCTGGTGCGCCGTCAGGGCAAGGGCACCTTTGTGGCCACGCACTCCGAGCAACACATCCAGTACCGATTCCTGCGTCTGTTGCCCGACAACGGCTCGCTCGAGGACCAGGGCCCCGCAGAACGCCGCATCATCGAATGCCGGCGGCTGCGAGCACCTGCCGAAGTGGCCCGCCAACTCGCCTTGCGCTCCGGCGACCCGGTGCTGCAGGTCAAGCGCGTGCTTGCTTTTGCCCAGGCTCCTGCCATCCTCGAAGACCTCTGGCTGCCTGGTGTGCCGTTCAAGGGCCTGACCATCGAGACCCTGGCGGACGACAAAGGGCCGATGTATGCCTTGTTTGAAACCCAGTTCGGTGTGCGCATGGTGCGCGCCGTCGAAAAGATCAAGGCCGTGGCCGCCGACAGCGAAGCCGCAAGCCTGCTGGGTGTGGCTGAAGGCTCTCCGCTGCTCAGCGTTGAACGGTTGGCCTTCACCTACAACGACACGCCGATGGAATTGCGGCGCGGCCTGTACCGCACCGACATCCGCCACTACCGCAACGAACTGAGCTGACTGCTGCGCTGCTATGTCCTTGATAGCCCCGCACATGCAGAAGATGTCAGCGTTCGGTATGGTGCGTTGCAATAGAATTTGACACTCGGTGGTCCCAGTTACCAACGCGTTACACCGCCAACATCCCTTCCCCGCACCCCTCTGCGCAAGAAAGCCCCCACACCATGACCGAGTTGACCAAGAAGCGGCCCGAGTTCCGCAATATCAACGCATTCAAGGATCTCACCACCTACCGCCTGCCGCCCGCGGGTTGGGTCTCGATCCTGCACCGCGCCAGCGGTGGCCTGATGTTCATCCTGTTGCCTCTGATCGTCTGGCTGTTCGATACCTCGGTGTCTTCGGAAATTTCGTTTGAACGCTTCAGCGGTGCCTTCTCGGCGGGCCTTGGTTTCGTGCCAGGCTGGTTTTTCAAGCTGGTGGTGCTGGCCCTGATCTGGGCCTACCTTCACCATCTGATCGCCGGTGTGCGCCACCTCTACATGGACGCGCGGCATGCCGTGAGCAAGGAATTCGGCAAGTCCTCCGCCATCTTCACGCTGGCGCTGAGTATTGGCCTGACCGTGCTGCTCGGCGCCAAGCTCTTCGGCATTTACTGACCCGCGAATCCACCCAAGGACCCCACAAGATGTCTGTCAACTACGGTTCCAAACGCGTCGTCACCGGCGCCCACTACGGCCTGCGCGACTGGCTCGCCCAGCGCATCACCGCCGCCATCATGGCGCTCTTCACCCTGATCCTGCTGGTGCAGGTGCTGTTTTCCAAGGGCCCCATCGGCTACACCAGCTGGGCCGGCATCTTCTCTGCCCAGTGGATGAAGGCTTTGACCTTCGCCGTTTTTCTCGCCCTGACCTACCACGTGTGGGTCGGCATGCGCGACATCTGGATGGACTACGTCAAACCCGCGGGCATCCGCCTGGCTCTGCACGTGTTCACCATGGTTTGGCTCCTGTCCTGTCTGGGCTGGGCCGTTCAAGTTCTCTGGAGGCTCTGAAACAATGACCGCAACCGCAAATCTTCCCAAGCGTCAGTTCGACGTCGTCATCGTCGGTGCCGGTGGTTCCGGCATGCGCGCCTCGTTGCAGCTGGCGCGCGCCGGCCTCAAGGTCGCCGTGCTGTCCAAAGTGTTCCCCACCCGCTCGCACACCGTGGCTGCCCAAGGCGGCATCGGCGCCTCGCTGGGCAACATGAACGAGGACAACTGGCACTACCACTTCTACGACACCATCAAAGGCTCCGACTGGCTCGGCGACCAGGATGCGATCGAGTTCATGTGCCGCGAAGCGCCCAAGGTCGTGTACGAGCTCGAGCACTTCGGCATGCCGTTCGACCGCAACCCCGACGGCACGATTTACCAGCGTCCGTTCGGCGGCCACACCGCCAACTACGGCGAAAAGCCGGTGCAGCGCGCCTGCGCCGCGGCCGACCGAACCGGCCACGCCATGCTGCACACGCTCTACCAACAGAACGTCCAGGCCCGCACCACCTTCTTTGTGGAGTGGATGGCGCTTGACTTGATCCGGGATGCCAGTGGCGATGTGCTCGGCGTGACCGCGCTGGAAATGGAAACCGGCGAGACCTATGTGCTGGAAGCCAAGACCACGCTGCTGGCCACCGGCGGCGCAGGCCGGATCTTCGCGGCTTCCACCAACGCCTTCATCAACACCGGTGACGGCCTGGGCATGGCAGCGCGCGCCGGCATCCCGCTGGAAGACATGGAGTTCTGGCAGTTCCACCCCACGGGCGTGGCCGGTGCCGGTGTGCTGCTCACCGAAGGCTGCCGCGGCGAAGGCGCGATTCTGCTCAACAGCGAAGGCGAGCGCTTCATGGAGCGCTACGCGCCCACCTTGAAAGACCTGGCGCCGCGCGACTTCGTCTCGCGATGCATGGACCAGGAGATCAAGGAAGGCCGTGGCTGTGGCCCCAACAAGGACTACGTGCTGCTCAAGCTCGACCACCTGGGCGCAGAAACGATCCACAAGCGCCTGCCCTCGGTCTATGAGATCGGCGTGAACTTCGCCAACGTGGACATCACACGTGAGCCGATCCCCGTGGTGCCCACCATCCACTACCAAATGGGCGGTATCCCGACCAACATCAATGGCCAGGTCGTCACCCCCGATGGCAAAGGCGGCCAAGCCGTGGTCAACGGCCTTTATGCCGTGGGCGAATGCTCCTGCGTGAGCGTGCACGGCGCCAACCGCCTGGGCACCAACTCGCTGCTCGACCTGTTGGTCTTCGGCCGTGCGGCCGGCAACCACATCGTGCAGTTCAACGACAAGAACAAGACCCACAAGCCCCTGCCGGCGGACGCCGCAGACAAAACCCTGGCGCGCCTGGCCCGGCTGGACAACACCACCGGCGGCGAGTACGCACAAGACGTGGCCAACGACCTGCGCGCCGCGATGCAGCAGCACGCTGGCGTGTTCCGCACCCAGGCCAGCATGGACGAAGGTGTAGCCAAGATCAACGCCATGCGCGCCCGGGTGAACAACATCGCGCTGAAGGACAAGTCCAAAGTGTTCAACACCGCTCGCATCGAGGCGCTGGAAGTCGAAAACCTGATCGAGTGCGCCCAGGCCACCATGACCTCGGCCGCCGCCCGCCACGAATGCCGTGGCGCGCACACGGTCAACGACTACGAGCGCCCCGCCGACGACGCGCAGTTCCCGCTGGGCCGCAACGACGCCGAGTGGATGAAGCACACGCTCTGGCACAGCGCCGACAACAGCCTGACCTACAAGGCCGTGAACCTGAAGCCGCTGACGGTCGAGTCCGTCCCTCCCAAGGTCCGCACCTTCTAAGCACCCACGCACCGGAGCACCCACATGGCAAAACGCACATTCAAGATCTACCGCTACGACCCCGAAAAAGACGCCAAGCCGTACATGCAGACCATCGAGGTCGAACTCGACGGCCACGAGCGGATGCTGCTCGACGCGCTGATGAAGCTCAAGGCGGTCGATCCTTCCATCTCGTTCCGCCGTTCCTGTCGCGAAGGCGTGTGCGGCTCGGACGCCATGAACATCAACGGCAAGAACGGTCTGGCCTGCCTGACCAACATGAACACGCTGCCCGGCGTGATCACACTCAAGCCGCTGCCCGGCCTGCCCGTGGTGCGCGACCTGATCGTGGACATGACGCTGTTCTTCAAGCAGTACAACAGCATCAAGCCCTATTTGATCAACGACACCGTGCCGCCCGAAAAGGAACGCCTGCAGAGCCCCGAAGAGCGCGATGAGCTCAACGGCCTGTACGAGTGCATCCTCTGCGCGAGCTGCTCCACCAGCTGCCCCAGCTTCTGGTGGAACCCCGACAAGTTCGTCGGTCCCGCCGGTCTGTTGCAAGCCTACCGCTTCATCGCCGACAGCCGCGACCAGGGCACGGCCGAGCGACTGGACAACCTTGAAGACCCGTACCGCCTGTTCCGTTGCCACACCATCATGAACTGTGTGGACGTCTGCCCCAAAGGTTTGAACCCCACCAAGGCCATTGGCAAGATCAAGGAAATGATGGTGATGCGCTCTGTCTGAGTGCACGCCGTCTGATTTCATGAACGCTGCAGCCAACTCCGATCAACCCACCGATGTGGCCTTGGACGCGCTGCTGGACGAGCGCGCCCTGAGCAAGCTGCGGTGGCGTTGCCGGCGTGGGTTGCTGGAGAACGACCTTTTCATCGAGCGTTTTTTTGCTCGGTACGAATCTGGCTTGACGGTTCGTCAAGCCGATGCCCTGGGACTGCTGATGGACCTCGCCGACAACGATCTGCTTGATCTGTTGCTCGGCCGCAAGGCGCCCCAGGACGATCTGGCCCGTGACGATGTCACCCGTGTGCTGGGCATGCTCCGTGCAACCCGGCAATCCGCTTAAGCCATTCCCACAAGAAGGAACCCGCATGAAACTCGTTGACAACAAAGCCACCCTGTCGTTTTCCAACGGCAGCCCCAGCGTGGACCTGCCCGTATACGCTGGCAGCGTTGGTCCGGATGT
>JANPKR010000263.1:0-15970 GCA_031426175.1 Hydrogenophaga sp.
TGCAGCAGATTCCGCTGGGCCCCAACTACCAGGTGCCGCTGGCCGAACAGGTGAAACACGAGGTGGGCCTTCCCACCATCGCCGTGGGCCTGGTGACCGAACCCGAGCAGGCCGAGGAGATCATCGCGAGCGGCCGCGCCGATCTGGTGGCGATGGCGCGCGCCATGTTGTTTGATCCGCGCTGGCCCTGGCACGCCGCCGCCGAGCTCGGCGCACAGGTGGATGCGCCACCCCAGTACTGGCGCAGCCAGCCGCGCGGCATGAACCAGCTGTTCGGCGATGTGAAGATCGGTCAGCGCTGAGGGCGGTCTCCGCAGCATGAACGAAAGCGCGGTTGCCCGTGCACGAGGGCGCAGCGCACGTACCACCGGCACACACGGTGGTGCAGACCTCCTTCACCGCCCAGAATCCATCCGGTCCATCACGTAGCGCAGGTCAAACATCAATGCCCTGGCTGCTACACGGTCCAGTGCCACCGCGGGGGACACGCCACGTTGCGCAGGTGTGCGTGGCAGCGCTTCCGAGTCGTGTCCATCATCGTCTTGACCCACCTTGTCATCGCTTAGCCCAGCGTTACGGTCCGTGCATTCCTCGCGTATCGCACTGACCGCTGTGCGAGCCATCAGTTTGTTATTCATTTCCAATGCAGGAATCAACACATCAAACTGGCGATTCAGTCTGCCAAGAACATCGGCATTGATGTGTCCGTACTTCAGCCAAGTTTGAACGTGTGCCTTGATCCGCCGCGAAAGCTCTGCTCCGTTGTACGGATCAGGAACGGGAATGATGGGGGCCAGAACTGCCACGAGCAAATAATCCAGCTCTTGGATTTCATCGACTTTCGCAGTCCAGAATGGCGTGTCTGGCAGCCCATCAAGCCCCCAAGGCTCTTCAATGCTCCCTTGCAAATACGTGCGAGCAACACCTGGCAATTCAGGCCTAAGCACAGCAAATTCCCCTTGTGAACCACCGGGCTCGATGCCATCGGGGTCTGTGTCTTTGAGACCCGGTGTCCACACGAAGCTTGTTTGCCTTTCTCTTTCTGCAACCCTCAGTCCGGCACTCCACCCTTTGGGTGCTTTCACCACGCGGCTTTCGAACTCTCTTTTTACTTTGAGCTGGGCCCACTGTTGCTTGTCTTCAGTCTCAGCATCAGTTCTCGCATTGGCAGTGATTGGTGGCAAATTTGGGATTGTGTAAACCAGAGGAATACCCCAAATACGAATCACGCTGAGTTTTTGCTTTGCGCCTCGTTTATTGCGAACAGTATATTGGTAAGAAAACTGAGAACCATTGCCAACAATCTTAGATTTGATGCTTGGTCGAATGGCAGTGCGGGCCTCGTAGGTCTTGCTGACCCACTGCTCAGTTTCTGGGTCTTGGTAGTAGAGGTTCCACAGGTTTCGGTTTGCGTCATACACCGCACTGTCTTGAGCATGGGCTTGTCCCATGCCCAGCACCAAGGTCAACAGGATGAAGCGAAGGGTTTGGGTGATGTGCATGATTTACTTTTCCGATTTCCAGCAAGCTGTTTGCTTTTCCAGATATACATGAAAGTGTGGGCTTTTCACATAATGATGAAGAAGAGAAAAAGGAAAACTCACCTTTTTGCCGTTGCAAAACTTGTCGTAAAAACTCTTTTGCTTGAATGGGATGACTGGATTACCTGCGCGGGTAAATGAGACGTCGATTTCTCGACCATCGCGATGCCCAGCATGCGGCCCCCTCCAGTTCGAACCGATGTCATAGCGCCCCCCCCAATACAGGCTGGCATCGTTCAAAGCCACCGTACCCCAACCTTCAGCGGCGAAAGCTTCGATCATGGCGCGTAAATTTTGCCGCGATTGCTCTGTCAAGTGGTATTGCCCGTTGTCCTGATGTGTTGGGTCAATGCTGGTCAACGCGTAAACAAACGTGCCGTCCGCATTTTTGGGTGCGTTGGGGGAAATGGGCAGCAGGTCTGGCACTTTGACTTGTATTTCCTTGGTGACTGGACTGTTGGAGCAGGTGCTGCAAATAGCCTTGATGGTGTGAATACCTGCCACTTCAGGCGCCTTGAATGTAACTTTTACCTCACCGTTGACATCAGTGGTTCCTTGGGTACCACTGAGTGCTCCCTTGGGCCGGACTGGATCGTGGTGCCCATGGCCGCCGGAGTTAGGAGTGACGTCAACTGAAAAAGTGACTGCAATACCCGGCATGGGATTGATACCTTGTGTCACTCTAATCTTGAATACTTTTTCGGAATCTCCGCTGGTGTGCACAGGATAAATGCTGGAGTTTGAGTTGTCGAGGAAAGCGATTGTCTGACCACCTCTGGTGCAAGCAGAGCCATTCCATGCTTCGAGGTAGCGTGAACAGTAACAAAAAGCAGAAGAGTACTGCCCTGACTCTGAGTAATAAAGCGGCTTCAAAATTTTGCCAGCCACCCCAATAGTCTGTCCTGGGCCACATGACAGATATGTCGTCCAAGGCACGTTAGAACGAACCTCTACCTTACCATCGATATATTTGATGGTTTCAGTTCCCAAGCAATTCATCACCCCGACCCCGGAAATCTCAATATATCCATTAGAGACAAAAGTCATCTCAGGAAATGAGAAGCTTTTGCATTGCGATGCATCAGCAACATTTGCAGTTCTAGGCTCCATCGGAAGTGCATTGAAACTCTCATCGAGCAATGTAATCGGAGGATGTGTTTGCGCCTGCGATGATATGGGGATGTATAAGGACAATAAACACACTACCCGAAGAATGAGCAGGGAATAAGAGGGATACTGCCTCTTACTCAAAAGGCGAAAAAGTTGCATAGTCAGTGATTTGTAACTGGTGGCGATAACTCCTTAATTTAAAGCGAGATAAATTAGCTTGTCTATACTGTATTTGCGGTATATATAATCGCCCCGTCTATACCATTTCTGTTGTCATGATCACATGGAAATTCGTCCAAAAAGTCATTTTTTGCAGATAAGAATATTTCAGGTTGATAGGCTGAGGCTGCTCAACTAAACCTCACAAGGCTCCATTGCGGGGCAGTTGCTCTTTTTTGTCCCCTGCAGGCGGCCTCATTCCGAGTCCCTGTTCCAGGATTAGCCGCATGGCCCAAAGATTGGGAGGCGAGGCAGCGTAAGTGACTACGCCGTGGCATTCAAGCTCAGGTCGCCGCCCGCGGCGGCGCCTGCGGTGTGCGTTGTGCGTTGTGCAGGGTCGTAAAAGAATTGCTCCTGCACGATGTATTCGCCTTCCCAACGCTGGTGTGCGAGCTCTTCCATCTCGGTGACCGAGTCGTCCTTCCAGACAAAGCGGAACACCCAGCGGATCACCACGTGGTCACCGCTGGCAAACACCGGGCGCACGCAGCGCGATTCGATAGCGCTGGCGCGTGCCATCACCTTGCGTTCGCCGGCCAGCAACACGTCGCGGCCCACGCGCGGTGGTGCCTGGTTTTCCTGCATGGAGGCGTGCGGCGCGTAAAAGTCTTCAATCGCCCGGTCGTGCGCGTTGCTCTCCACAAGGGCGATGAAACGTTCGAGGGTGTCGGTGCTGGGCATCTTTGCAGTGGGAAAGTTGATCGAGGTCGGGATCAGCCCCGGGACTCGCTGGCAATGCAATCCGCCACCCGCTGTGCCTGCCCCGCAATGGCGCGCAGCAATCCACCCGGCTGGCGCACGTCGAAGCCGACGAAGTACACACCGCTCAGCGCGCCCTGCCCCACCACCTCGGTGGGCATGCCGCGCGCGTCCAGCGGCAGGGGTGTGGCGGGAAACAGGTCGGTCAACGCAGCGTCATAGCCGGTGGCCAGCAGCACGGTATCAAACGGGTGTTCGGTGTTGTCGGTGAATCGAACACCGCCGTGCAGCAGCGTCTGGATGCCGGGGTAGACCTGGATATCCCCGCGTTTGATGCGCGCCACCGTGCCCACGTCGATCACCGGCGTCTTGCCGTGTTCGCGCAGCTGGCGCAGCGGTGACACCGTCGCCGTGTGCAGACCGTAGCGGCCGAGGTCGCCCACACTCAGGTTGCGCAGCAGCGTGGCCGCTGCATCACCCAACGCCTGCGGCAGCTTGCTGAGCAGGATGCTGGAGAGCTGGGTGGGCCGGCCCAGCACGTCGCGGTGCACGATGTTGAGCGGCGAACGCACCGAGAGCGCCACGCTCACGCCATGCTCGACCAGGTCCAGCGCGATCTCGGCGCCGGTGTTGCCCATGCCCACCACCAGCACGCGCTGGTTGGCAAAAGGCGTGGCGTTGCGGTATTCGCGGCTGTGCAGCACACGCCCGCCAAAGTGGTTTTGACCTGGCAGCGCGGGGGCTCTCGGGCGGCGGTTGGCGCCGGTGGCC
Source organism: Hydrogenophaga sp. (assembly GCA_031426175.1). Taxonomy (GTDB): domain Bacteria; phylum Pseudomonadota; class Gammaproteobacteria; order Burkholderiales; family Burkholderiaceae_C; genus Hydrogenophaga. The sequence continues at coordinate 4,341 of JANPKR010000263.1, forward strand.
ACCACCACACTGCGCGATGCGATCTCCCGCCCGCTGGCGGTGCAGGTGAGCCAGCCCGTGCCCGGTGTGGCAGGCTCGATGCCCACCACGGTCTCCCCCAGTTCGGGTTCGATGCCGTGGCAGTCGGCGTAGCGCTTGAGGTAATCCACCACGCCCTGGCGCGGCACGTAGCGCGGTGCGCTGTCGGGAAATGGCAAGCCGGGCAGTGCCGAGTGGGTCTTGACGGTGTGCAGGTGCAGGCGTTCGTAGTGTTGGCACCAGCTCGACGCCACTTCGCGTGCCTGATCGATCACCAGCGAGCGCGCACCGTGCCGGGCCAGGCAGGCCGAAGTGGCCAGTCCGGCTGGGCCGGCGCCGATAACGAGCGTGTCGACCTCGGTGCGCGTGGTGGATGTGGGGTGCATGAACGCTCTTTTTTTGCTCAGTTTGGCGGGCGGGCGAATGCTGCGCCATGAGGGCTTACACCCGAGCCAAAGGACCACAGATCAGCGCAAGCTGTCTGCCCGTTCCAGCAGGAAAGTTCGCTCCCGCTCGTTGCCGGCCAGGGCAGCTGCGCGTTCAAACTCGGCCCTGGCCTCTGCGTCGCGCCCAAGCCTCGCCAGCAGATCAGCGCGCACGCTGGGCAACCAGTGGTAGTCGCGCAGGGCCTTCTGGTGCAGCAAGGCGTCGGCGATCAACAGCCCCGCGGCGGGTCCGGCGTGCATGGCCACAGCCACGGCGCGATTGAGCTCCACCACCGGCGACGGCGCCACGCGCGCCAGCTCGCCATAGAGCTCGGCGATGTGCGCCCAGTCGGTGTCTTGCGCGCGCACCGCACGGGCATGGCAGGCGGCCAGGGCGGCCTGCAGTTGGTACGGCCCCGCCGTGGGCGCCAGGGACTCGGCGCGCGCCAGGGCCGCCAGCCCCCGGTGGATCAGCAAGGCGTCCCAGCGGGAGCGGTCCTGATCGGCCAGCAGCACCGGGCGGCCTTTCGCATCGGTGCGCGCGGCGGTGCGCGAGGCCTGGATCTCCATCAACGCGAGCAGGCCATGCACCTCGGCCTGCTGCGGCGCAATACCGGCCAGCATGCGGCCCAGGCGCAAGGCTTCGTCGCACAGTGCCGGGCGCATCCAGTCACCGCCACTGGTGGCGGTGTAGCCCTCGTTGAAAACGATGTACACCACCTCCAGCACCGAAGCCAGGCGTTCGGCCAACGCATCGCCTCGCGGCACTTCAAACGGCACGCTGGCTTCACCGAGTGTTCTTTTGGCGCGCACGATGCGCTGGGCGATGGTGGCCTCGGGCACAAGAAACGCGCGCGCGATCTCGTGCGTGGTCAGCCCCCCCAGCAGCTTGAGCGTGAGCGCCACGCGCGCGTCGGTGGACAGCACGGGGTGGCAGGCGGTGAACACCAGGCGCAGCAGGTCGTCGCCGATGTCGTCCTGCCGCGCCTCGTCGAGCGCGTCCACAAAATCGGGCACGTGGTCGGCGCCCAGGGCCTCCATGTCGGCGGCGATGTCCTCGTGCCGCGACTCGGCCATCTGGCGGTGGCGCAGGTGGTCGAGCGCGCGGCGCTTGGCGGTGGTCATGAGCCAGGCTGCGGGGTTGTCGGGCACACCCTGTGTCGGCCAGTGTTCGAGCGCGGACACCAGCGCGTCTTGCGCCAGCTCTTCGGCCACGCCCACGTCGCGCACCACGCGTGCCACGTGCGCCGTGATGCGCGCGGACTCCAGGCGCCAGACGGTGGCGATGGCCTGGTGAACGCCGGAGTGCATGGTCAACGCCTACACCTGGGCCGGCGCCGCGCTTTCATCCATCCAGAACACCTCCCACTGATGGCCATCCAGGTCGGCAAAGCCGTGCTGGAGCATGAAGCCGTGGTCCATCGGGGCGTTGGGCGTGGTGGCACCGGCGGCCACCGCCTTGGCCACCAGTTCGTCCACCTCGGCACGGCTGTCGACCGAGAGGGCGATCAACACCTCGGTGGTCTTCTTCGCATCGGCGATGGGCAACCTGGTGAAGCCTTGAAAGAAAGGCTCGACCAGCAGCATGGCGTGGATGTTGGGCGCGATCTCCAGGCAGGCGCCCTGCTCGTTGGTGAACCGTGGGTTGAAGCTCAAGCCCAGCGCTGTGAAGAAGGCCTGGGATTTGTTCAGGTCCTTGACGGGCAGGTTGACGAATATCTCGCGCAGCATGGCGGCTCTCCGGTTCAGATCTTCAGGGTGGCGTCAAGCTTCTTGAAGTCCTCCAGCGGCTGGCTGGGCGGGAACTCTTCCAGCTCGTAGAGCTGGCGCAGTTCGACCACGGCTTCTTTGCCCCGCCCCGCCGGGTTGGGGAAACGGCGGCTCCACTCCAGGGCTTCCTCGCGCGAGCGCACCTGGATCAGGGTGTAGCCGGCGATGAGCTCCTTGGCCTCGGCAAAAGGGCCGTCGACGATGCGCTGGCTGCCATCCGCTCCGTGATGCACGCGCCAGCCCTTGCGGCTGGGATGCAGGCCCGAGCCGTCGAGCAGCACGCCGGCCTGGGCCAGTTCCTCGTGGAAGCGCACCATCTCGGCCATGAGCGCCTCATCGGCCACCGGGCTGGTTTCGGCTTCGAATTCGTCGCAGGATTTGACGATGATCATGAATCGCATGGGCTTCTCCGGGTGGAAAGGGTCGGTTGTGGGTTCTCAACCGGTTCGACGAAGCAGCGGCGGCGTTTTCGACAAGCTCATTCGTAACAGGGTGCCAGCGCCCGCACCTCCACCGTGGCCCATTCGGCCGCCGGGCAGGTGTGGGCGATGGCCACGGCCTCATCGAGGCTGGCGCAATCGAGCAGAAAGAAGCCACCCACCATTTCCTTGGCTTCGGCAAACGGCCCATCCACCACCTTGGTCTGCCCACCGGCGGTGGACACCCGCACCGCGCTGGCCTGGGAAGCGAGGGACTCGGACGCCTTGAGCTTGCCCTGCGCCTGCAGGCTTTCACCAAAACGCTGCATGCGGCCATACACCTCGCGGCCTTCGGCTTCGGTGCGCGTGGTGCGCTGCGTGGTGGGTTCGATGATCAGCAGCATGTAGGACATGGGGTCTCCGGTCGGGTGTGTCGGGGCAGGCTGAACATCCTACACAGCACGGGGTTTCTTTCACACCTTCGTTGGGGTCTTGGCGCAAGGCGCTGCAACACAGCGCCGGCACCGATACGATCATGCTCCATGACTGACACCACCTCCGCCCAGAGCTGCATGACCGTGCTGTACGACGGCGACTGCCCCCTGTGCCGGCGCGAGATCGCGGTCTATCAGGGCCTCGCGGCGCGCGAGCCGGTGCGCTGGGTGGACGTGAGCGCGCCCGGCACCGCGCTCCCCGATGAGCGCAGCACGCTGATGGCACGTTTTCATGTGCAGCGCGAAGACGGCAGCCTGCTCAGCGGTGCCGAGGCGTTTCTGGCGTTGTGGGCGCGCCTCCCGGGTTGGCGCTGGCTGGCCTTCCTGGGTCGCATGCCGGGTGCGGCCTGGCTGATGGAGCGTGCCTACGTGGGCTTTCTGCGTGTGCGCCCGGCCATGCAGCGCGTGGCGCGCGGGCTTGACGCCCCCGCCGTGCCCGACGACATGCTGGCCGAGCTGCGATCGGACCACGCGGGCGAAACCGGTGCGGTCTGGATCTACCGCGGCATCGCGCTGGTGACGCGCGACGCCGAGCTGAAGGCCTTTGCGCTGCGCCACGGCGCCACCGAACAAGACCACCTGCGGCGCGTGTGCGAGGTGTTGCCCTGGGCGCGGCGCAGCTGGTTGCTGCCGGCCTGGCGGGTGGCGGGTTTCCTCACCGGCGCCTTGCCCGCGCTGGCGGGGCCGCGCGCCGTGCACGCCACCATCGCCTCGGTGGAAACCTTTGTGGACCACCACTACCAGCAGCAGATCGACCGCATCGAAGGCCGTACCGGCGTGGAACACCTGCGCGCCCTGCTGGTGGAATGCCAGGCCGACGAGGTGGCGCACCGCGACGAAGCCCAGGCCCTGCAAACCCGCCCACCTGGGGCCTTGCTGCGGGCCTGGTGCGCGCTGGTGGGCAGCGGCTCGGCCCAGGCGGTGAAACTCGCCCGCCTCATCTGAGGGCGCTGCGTCGCCCATTGGCTTGACCTCGCCCCGGCGTTGCGGAAAATCCGGATCATGAACACCACCCCCTTCGAAACCTTCCGCCAACAACGCCTCTCCGAGGGTTTCGACGAAGTGTTGGAGCGCGAATGGGCGCCGCTCACCGTGCTCGACACCCACACCCACCCCTTTGCCGCCAATGCCCTGGTGACGCGCGGCGAGATGTGGCTCACAGTGGGCGAGCACACGCGCCACCTGCTGGCCGGCGACACCTTCGAGCTGGATGCGCATGTGCCCCACGCCGAGCGCTACGGCGCCGAGGGTGCGGCCTACTGGGTGGCGCGGCGCAGCGCCTGAACCGCCGGGCGTCTTCCCCCATCCGGGGGTGGCGTTGTCACGCGGGCGGTGCACAGTGGTGATCCCGATCCTCCGGAGGTTTCGCCATGAATCTCAAGCAACTCAGCATCGCCTCGTTCAACCTGTACAACCTGAACGAGCCCGGTCTGCCGATGTACACCGACCAGACGGGCTGGACGCAGGCCGAGTACGACCGCAAGATCGGCTGGACAGCGCACCAGCTCCAGTCGCTGGACGCCGACGTGTTCGGCCTGCAGGAAATGTGGAACCCGGTGTCGGTGCAGCGCGCGCTCACCTCGGCCGGTGTGGCCGACGGTTATGACCTGCTGGCACCGCCCGGCTCCAACGGCAAACGCATCGACTGCGGAGCCCTCGTGCGCAAGGGTCTGCTCACAGGCCAGCCCGAGTGGATCACCAAGTTCCCACCGGGCTTCGTGCTGCGCTCCACCGGCGACGACCCGCAAACGCCGAGCATCAGCGTGAACATCCAGGGCTACTCGCGGCCCGTGCTGCACTTCACCATCCAGCCGCGCAGTCCGGGCCCGGAGGTGCATGTGTACGTGTGCCACTTCAAATCCAAGGGCCCGACCCAGGTCTTCAACGAAAAGTGGTTCAAGGCCGACAAGGCGCTCTATGGCAAACACGCCACCGGCCTGGGCTCGGCCATCTCCACCATCCGGCGCACGGCAGAAGCCACCGCGCTGCGCTTTCTGTTGTCCGAACAGATGAAGGAGAACGACACGCCGGTGATCGTGCTCGGCGACATCAACGACGGACAACACAGCAACACCGCCAACATCCTCACCGAGCAGCCGCGCTACCTGGTGGGCGAGAGCAAGGGTGGCGGTGACACCGCGCTCTACACCGCGCAGACCCTGCAGGAGTACCGCGACACACGCGACGTGTACTACACCCACGTGCACCAGGACATCCGCGAGTCGCTCGACCACATCCTCGTCAGCCAGGAGTTCTACGACAACAGCAAGAAGCGGCTCTGGATGTTCGACGGCCTGGTGATCAACAACGACCACCTGAACTTCGAGGACCACAAAGCCCTGGGCACCGGCGACCACGGCGTGATCCGTGCGACGTTCAGGTACAGCCCGGCGAAGGTGGTTTGAGTCTCGGGTGTCGTCAGGCGCTGGCCACCGGCTCCAGCAGCACGTACAGACCCATCACCGGCTTTTGCTGGTCTTCGCGCAGCGGTGCCGTCCAGCTCTGGCGCACACGAAAACCATTGAGTGCGGCGAGCCGGTCGATGTAGGCCGGTGAGTGGGCATAGCGCAGGCTGGGCAGGAGTTTGAGTTCGCTGCCGTCACTGGCGAGTTCGACCGAGAACGCAAAACACGCGCCGGGCTGCAGGCGATCGCGCACCGCCTCGAACACCGCGTCGAGCGCACCCACGTAGATGAACACGTCGGCGGCCATCACCAGATCCACCGGCTCGGTGCTCTCGCGCAAAAACGCCAGCAGATCGCCGTGGACCACGCGCCGGTAAGCGCCGCTGGCCCGGGCTTGCGCCACCATGGCGGATGAGAGGTCCACACCGTCGACCGCGCCAGCCTGCGCGTGGATGAGGCGACCACACAAGCCGGTGCCGCAACCCAGATCGAGCACACGCTCGAAGCGCTGGCCGCTGGCGCGCAGCGGTGCCAGCAGGGTGTTGTGTGCCTGGTAGTTGAGCTGCTCGACCAGATGGGTCTGGAACTCGTCGGCGTACTCGTCGAACAGGGCTTCCACATACAAGGAAGGTGGATGCGCTGGGGCCGCGCCGCCCTGTACCGACGACAGATAGAAGCGGTTGAGGGTTTCGTCGCCACCGTTGGCCAGCGCCTGTTCGTAAGAGCGCGCGGCTTCGGCAAAGCGCCCGGTGTCGCGCATCAGGCTGCCGCGCTGGCTCCAGGCTTCGGCCAGGGTGGGTTCCACCTCAACCGCCTGGTCGAGCGCCTGCAGTGCCTCATCAATCTGCTGCAGGCGCATGCGGCACATGGCCAGCGACAGCCACAGCTGCCCCGTGTTTGCGCCCAGTCGGATGCCCTGTTGCAGGGCGTGCGCCGCCTCATCCCAGCGCGACAGCGCTTCGTGAGAAAGACCGAGCGCCACCCAGGCGTCCCGGTGCGAGGGGTCTGCCTTCGTGGCCAGCGTCAGCGTGCCCACGGCATCGAGCCACCGGCCCAAACGGCACTGCGTCACGCCCAGGTTCGCCAACACGGAGGGTCGCCCGGGCACCAGGGCCAGTGCGGCTTTGTACTGTGCTGCGGCGTCTTCCAGCCGACCCGCTTCAAAGAGGGCGTTGCCCTCGAAGAAATGGGTCTTGGCCTGTTCAGTGGCGTCGGTCATGGGCCGTCCATCAGACTTTGGAGAAGTCTGGCTTGCGGCGTTCCATGAACGCACCAAACGCTTCCTTCGCAGCCGGCTCGCCCAGCATGCGACCAAAGCTCACGCCTTCTTCGGCCATCACGGCCATGACCTGTTTGAGCTGGCCCTGCTTCATCAGGCGCTTGGTCTCGATCAGCGAGCTGATGGGTTTGGCGGCCATCTTGCGGGCGACGGTCTGGGCATAGCTGGCCACCTCCAGTGGGGGCAGCACGCGGTTGACCAGGCCCACTTCGAGCGCGGCCTCGGCCATGAAAGGCTCGCCCAGCAAGAGCGCTTCTGCGGCACGGTGGTAGCCCAGCATCTGCGGTACCAGCAGGCTGCTGGCGGCTTCGGGGCACAGGCCGAGGTTGACGAAGGGCATGGAGAAGGCGGCGTTGTCGCCAGCGTAGACCAGGTCGCAGTGGAAAAGGAGCGTGGTGCCGATGCCCACGGCCGGGCCACACACCGCCGCGATCAGCGGCTTGGGGAACTGCGCGATTCCGCGCAGGAAACGGAACACCGGCGACTCGGTGGTGGCGGGCGGGTTGTTGAGAAAGTCGGCGATGTCGTTGCCGGCGGAGAAGATGGCCTCGTTGCCCTGGAACACGACGCAACGCACCTGTGCGTCGTCCTGCGCGGCCTGCAGTGCGTCGGCCATGGCGCTGTACATGGCGGCGGTGATGGAGTTTTTCTTGTCGGGGCGGTTGAACGTGAGGGTGCAGACGCCGGCTTCGGTGTGGACGAGGATGTCGCTCATGGGGTGTCTCTCGGTGGGCAAAGGTGGGCTGAAAGGGAAGCCGCAAATTACCACGAACGCGCGTGCTTTTCTGGGTCGCGCTCCCGAGGCCTGATGGCTGCGTGACAGCTTGTATCGGCGCCGGTTTTCAGCAGCTGCCCGCCTACACTTGGCCGCTTCCCGGCGCATGGGCGCCGCCTCTGCTCACAGGTGTTTCATGCGCTGCCGTTTCTTCGCCCTCATCTTCGCCACCGCGGCGACCTTGTTCGCACCGCTGCCTTTGGCGGCCCAAGGCACGACCGCCAGCGAACGCCCGCGCGTGGCGCTGGTGCTCTCGGGCGGTGGAGCGCGCGGCTTTGCGCATGTGGGGGTGCTCAAGGCGCTGGAAGCCGCACAGGTGCCGGTGGACGTGATCGTGGGCACCTCGATGGGCGCGATCATCGGCGGCTTGTATGCCAGCGGCATGAAGGCCGACGACCTGGAGCGCGAGATCCTGGCGGTGGACTGGGGCGGTCTCTTCAATCGAAGCGAGCCACGCCAACTGCTCTCGCAGCGCCGCAAAGAGGAAGACTTCGAACTCTCGCCGGTGTTGCAACTCGGGTTTCGCAACGGCGAGTTCCGCCTGCCCACAGGCGCGGTATCGAGCCGCTCGCTGGAGGTGCTGCTGCGCCGTTACACCTTGTCCACCCGGCATCTCGAATCTTTCGACCAGCTGCCCACACCGTTTCGCGCCGTGGCCACCGACATGGAGACTGGCCGCGCGGTGGTGATGGACCGGGGCGACCTGGCTGCGGCCTTGCGCGCGAGCATGTCGGTGCCCGGCGTGTTCTCGCCGCTGGCCATCAACGACCGCATCCTGGGCGATGGCGGCCTGGTGAACAACCTGCCAGTGGACGTGGCGCGCGCGATGGGCGCCGAGGTCATCATCGCGGTGAACATCGGCACGCCGCTGGCCGGGCGGGACACGCTGGGCACGGTGCTGGGGGTGACGACTCAGATGGTCAACATCCTGACCGAGCAGAACGTGCAAGCCAGCATCGCCACGCTCCAAGCGAAAGACCTGTTGCTCACGCCGCCGCTGGGCAAGCTCACGTCGAGCGACTTCGACAAGGCCGAAGAACTGGTGAAGATCGGAAACGACTACGCCCGCACCGTGAGCGAGGCGCTCGCGCGTTTTGCGGTGGACGAGGCGCGCTACGCGGGCTGGGTGAAGTCGCGCAGCGCGCAAGCCCTGGCCAACGCCGACCGCGTGGGCCGCATCGGCGCCATACGCTTCGAAGGCGTCAGCGAAGAGCGCGCGGCGCTGCTCGCCAGGGGACTGGAGGCAGAGCCCGGCCAACGCGTGGATGTGCCCAGGATCGAGGCCGATCTGCAGAAGCTCTCGGCCGCGGGCGACTATGAGCGCATCGACTACACGCTGACCCGGCGCGAAGACAACGGCACCGAAGACCTCACCATCAACCTGCGCGAAAACAACTGGGGCCCGAACTACCTGCGCGTGGGTCTGGACCTGCGCACCGACTTCCAGGGCGAAGGCGCGTTCAACCTGCGCATCAGCCACAACCGGCACTGGCTGAGCGAGAGCGGTGCCGAGTGGCGCAACCGCGTGCAGCTGGGCGAGACGGTGGGTCTGTTCTCAGAGATTTACCAGCCGCTGGGCACGAACAGCGAGCGCTTCGTGGCAGCGTATGTGGACGGCACCATCAAGAAGGTCGAGCTGTTCAGCGACCAGGGTGACGCGCTGGCGCTGGTGCAGCGGCAAGGCTTGAAGGTCGGTGCCGATGTGGGCTGGCCGATCGGTCTGCGTGGAACCATCGGGGAGGCCAGGCTGGGCGTGGTGGCCAGCGCGCGCCGCGCCACACCGGAGCTGCTGTCGGCAGCGATTCCCGCTGGCGTGAGCACGGTGCGATGGACCGAGCGCGGCCTGCGCGCCACCGTCATGGCCGACCAGCTGGACTTCGCCAACTTCCCCTCGCGCGGCTACCGCGGTCAGGCCGAAGTCTCCTGGGGGCGGCGCCAGGTGGATGGCGGAGAGAGCAGCGAATTCACCCGGCTGGAGAGTTCGTTCACCGCGGTGAAGAGCTGGGGTGCGCACACCTTCAACGTCGGCGGTCGCGTGGCCTACACCAACCAGATCCCGCTGGCTGCCATCGACGAGTATTCGCTCGGCGGCTTCCAGAACCTCTCGGGCTACCGCACGGCGCAGGTGGCGGGCAACTACCTGCTGTTCGGCCGGCTCACCTACTACCAGCGCCTGGCTTCTTCGGTGGGCGTGGCGCGCGCGCTGTTCGTGGGCGGCTCACTGGAAGCCGGCAACGCCTGGACCCAGCGCAGCGACATCACGCTGCGGCAACTGCGCGGCGCAGGAAGCCTCTTTGTGGGCGCAGACACCGGCATCGGGCCGCTGTACCTGAGCATCGTGAGTGCCCCCAAGGGCTACACCGGGCTCTACCTGTTCCTCGGCAGACCCTGAAGCTGCGTCACTCCTTGAAGTACACCACCTGGTGGGTGGTGGCCAGCAGCTCGCCGGCCTCGCCCCAGACCTGCGCGGTCTGGTCGAAAAAGCCGTTGCGAAATGCCTGGGCTTGCGCCTGCCCCTTCAGCCAGCCCGCGCCCGCGGCGGCCAACTGCGCGCCACCGGCGTGGAAGTACACCGTCATCGACACCGTGCCGGCCGGCACCCGCGTGGCGCGGCGCAGCCACACGCGCGGGTAGAACACGTCGGCCATGGCAGCGAGGCTGCAGAAGTCGAGCGCTCGCGCGGGTTCGTCGCGCATCCACAGCGTGGTGCGGCTGGCGTCACCGCTGCCGTCCCACGCGGTGGGAATCGCTCCTTCCGTGATGCGGATGTCGTAACGCTTGACCCACTCCACCAACGCTGCCATGTTGGGCTTGCCCACGGCGTCGGGTGTGGGCATGTCGGGCGCGGCCAGCTCGTCCACGCTCCAGGTCTCGCGGCGCGCCGCGGTGACTGCCGTGGCTGTGAGCACGGTCTCGCCGGCCTGCACGATTTCCACCACCCAGTGCTGCGTGGATCGGTTGGTGCGCGCTGGACGCGCCACCACCTCGAACGGACCATCGGCCAACGCCGCAGCGAAGTTCACCGTGAGCGCCACCGGCTCACCCAGCAGGGCCGGGTGTTGCAACAGTGCATTGAGTGCGGTGGCCGCCGTGACACCCCCGAACGGGCCGACCATGTTGGCGTAGGCCGGTGAGGTAGCGCCGGCGAAGCGTCCCTCGCCGAGCGGCTGCAGGGCAATCGCTGCGTCGAAGGCGTGTGCGTCCATCAGACGCGCTCGATGATGCCGGCGGCGCCTTGACCCATGCCCACGCACATCGTGACCATGCCGTAGCGCTTGTTGTGACGCTTGAGCGCATGCACCACGGTGGCCGCGCGGATGGCGCCGGTGGCGCCCAACGGATGACCCAGCGCAATGGCGCCGCCCATGGGGTTGACCTTGCTCGGGTCCAGGCCCAGCGTGTTCATGACCGCGAGCGACTGCGCAGCAAAGGCCTCGTTGAGCTCGAACCAGTCGATGTCGTCCTGCTTCAGGCCGGCGTATTTCAGCGCGGCCGGAATGGCTTCGATCGGGCCCACGCCCATGATGTGCGGCGGCACGCCGCGCGAGGCGTAGCTCACGAAGCGCGCCAGCGGCGTGAGGTTGTAGCGCTTCAAGGCGGCTTCGCTCACCAGGATGAGCGCGCCCGCGCCGTCGCTGGTCTGCGAGCTGTTGCCTGCGGTGACAGAACCGCGCGCAGCGAACACCGTGCGCAGCTTGGCCAGGCCTTCGAGCGAGGTGTCGGGCCGCGCGCCCTCGTCCAGGCTCACGGTGCGGCTGGAAGTGGTGACCTCGGCGCTCTCCAGATCGACGCTGCGCTCGGTCACTTCCACCGGCGTGATCTCGTCGGTGAACTCGCCGTTTTTCATGGCGATCACCGCGCGCTGGTGCGATTGCACGGCAAACGCGTCCTGTGCGTCGCGCGACACCTTCCACTGCTGCGCCACCTTCTCGGCTGTGAGGCCCATGCCGTAGGCGATGCCGTAGCTCTCCACGTCGTCGGTGTTGGTGAAGATGGTGGGCGAGAGGCTGGGCGAGTTGCCCATCATGGGCACCATGCTCATGCT